>CALUMM010000020.1 GCA_944321755.1 uncultured Alistipes sp. | reverse complement strand
TCCTCGCCCTCGAGGCGCCATGATGAGGAGATGACCACCGCGGCACCGGTTGCATCGATGATCCGCCGCAGGTTCTCAACCGCCTCGGGGTCGAACAGATAACCGTAGCGGTCCGAAACCGGAAGCCCGTTCCTGCGCCGTTCGGCAATGTAACGCTCGGTATTCATCACGCCGTCGAAATCGAGAAAGATTACTTTCTGGACGTTGTGATCGTAGAGAGCTCCGAGGTTCCTGATGATGCGCCGCATCTCCTCCCGTACATGGCCCGGCGAGAGCACCTCAAAGTTGCAGTGGCAGTTTAACATGGCCTGGTAAAACTCCGGCGTCGGTGCCACGTGAAATTCGAAGATGGCATAGTCGTCATGCGTCTCGACCTCCTGCTGCGAAGCGTGGAGGGGCAGCGTGCGGAGATACTTGACGCCGTCGCCCGCGACCCGGACACGGATCGTGCAGGGATAGATGTCGTCATAGACCGCCACGCCGAAGGCCCCGGCCAGGTAGCCGGCCGGATCCAGCTCCTCGGGCGGCGTAAAGCGATCTTCGGTCACGCGGATCTTCACCATGCGGTCCAGCGCGTAGAGTTTGATTTTCGCATTGTCGGGCTTGTCGGCGTAGAGGTACCAACGCCGGTCGCGGAGCTTGACGAAAAGCGGCCGAAGACGGAGATCGAAGGCCTCGTCACCCGTGAAGGGCTGGTAGGCAACGACTATCTGCCGGTTCTCGCGCATGGCGTCGAGCAGTTCGGGCAGATGTCCCCGGGCCGAGGGAACCTCCTCGACCAGCACGCGGTTGTGTAACGTGCGGGCCTCGCGCAGCGACTGCCCGACGGCAAACGTGTCCAGCAGCCAGTTGGTGATGTTATGCGCGTTGAGATCCTCGCTGTTGGCAATGGAGTAACGGTTGGTGCGTTCGTCGCAGACGATCGAAAGGTTGAACAGTTCCTCGACCGCGTCGCGGTGGGTGTGGAAAGTCCGCCGCGCCAGAGGACGGCCGTCATAGAGCGCGCTGCGCTGCCAGCGGGCGCGGATTTCGGCCAGCGTGATCGGTCCGTATCGATGGATCGTATCGGCCAGCCAAATGTACTTTCTGAAAAGATTGGATGCCATGGAGTTTGTCTTTTTCTGGTACAAAGGTAGCAAGAGTATGTGCTGAAATATTGCATATAGTAGGAATTTTCATACTTGCCGCTGATTTTTTCTCAAAAAGAGCGCGTGCGCCGGATTCTGGCAGATTGGCTATTGAACTTTGCCGGAGATAAAACACGGAAATGATGGAACATCTTGAGACGAAGAGGGGCGCGAGCCCGAAAACTGAGGTTGATCAGCCATTGGTAAACAACCCGAAGGAGCCCGCATGGACCTTGATCGGAGCCATCGAGCGGATCGTGAATCTGGCCGTAGAACTGAATCTCGATGCTCTCTTCCACATAAAAGCCCATTCCGCATTGGCGTATGTGGCCGAGCGTATGACGCTTGATGAGGAGCAGGCATTGGCCTTCGCCCTTTTTATGGAGAAATGCACCGATCCGCGGATTCAGATCAGCGATTTTTCCCAGTTGATAGGTTGCCGTACGGTACGGGTCATCTCGTTGATGGCCGCAGCCGACCGTCTGGCGCAGCGACATCTTATCTGGCGCTTCAAAAAGGAGAACACGGTCTTCTATTCCGTCCCGATGGAGGTCGTAGAGGCCGTCAAGGAAAACCGCGCCTTCGAGCCTGCGCCCATCGACAACCTGACTATCGAGCAGCTCTTCGACCGCATGGAGAAGATTCTCGACAGGATGAAAGAGGATCGGAATCTGCTGCTCGCCGATCTGGATGCACTGGTGACGGCCAATCCGGAATTGCCGTTCTGCCAGACGCTCCAAACCTATGATTTGTCTGACAACGTGGAACGCCTGCTGTTTTACCTCTTTTGCCATTTCTATGTGAACAAGGGCAAGGTATACCTCCGGATGCGGGACTGGCAGGACTATTTTACGGGGGATGAGCAGCGTTTTCTCTCCTGGATGATGGAGGCCTCGGATCTCAAATTGTGCGAACGGGAAATTATCGAGCCCTATAACGCAAACGGGCTGGAAGATCCGGAATATTACCACTTGACTCGCACGGCCCGGGAGGCTCTTTTCGTCGGTTTGCGTTATGTCGAGCACAAGAGTCGCAAGGGGAGGGATCTGCTCGACTGCACGACCTTTGCCGCCAAGGAGCTCTTCTACAATCCGTCGGTACAGCGGCAGATCGACCGGCTGGGGGAACTCCTCGCCCCCGAACACTTCACCGACATCCAGCAGCGGCTGGAGGCCGGTGGAATGCGCAAGGGGTTTGCCTGCCTCTTCTACGGAGCGCCGGGAACGGGCAAGACCGAGACGGTCTACCAGCTGGCACGTCGCACGGGCCGCGATCTGATGGTTGTCGATGTTTCACAGATCAAAAGCTGTTGGGTTGGCGAAAGCGAGAAGAACATCAAGGAGGCTTTCGATCGTTACCGCGCCTATACCCGTTATTCGAAACCGGCTCCCATCCTGCTCTTCAATGAGGCAGACGCCGTGCTGGGCATCCGCCAGGAGGGAGCCAGCCAGGCCGTGGAGAAGATGGAAAACTCGATCCAGAATATCATTCTGCAAGAGATGGAGCAGTTGGACGGCATCATGATTGCCACCACGAACCTTACACAGAATCTGGACAAGGCTTTTGAGCGGCGTTTTCTCTATAAGATCGAGTTCGAGAAACCCTCGACGGAGGCGAAGAGTCGGATCTGGCGGTCGATGATTCCGACACTCGACGAACGAACGGCAGCCATGCTGGCTGCACGGTACGATTTCAGCGGCGGGCAGATCGAGAACATCGCCCGCAAACGGACGATTGACATAATCCTGCAGGGCGCGGAACCTTCGTTCGAGCAACTCGATGAATATTGCCGTTCAGAGATGCTCGGACAGCCGGAGCGGATGCGGCGCAAAATCGGATTTTGAGTTTGTATTTGACTCGAAAATTTCGTATCTTTGTCGAAAGCATTGGGATGCAAACGAGTGCATGATGACCGCATCGCGGGAGTGACCTTCGAGGAAAATGCTTTACGTAATGCGCTGATTGTGAACAAGGAATATGCCTGGGCCGGAAATCCGTTTTCCGCTCAACAGAAAGAGGAGGGTTTTTAACCCTCCTCTTTCTGTTGATGATGGTAGGTGGTTCGCTTCCCGCGACCCTCGACACCCCTTTCAGGGGCCGGGGGTGTCAATAAACAATCGCGGAATCACACGCGCAAAGCGCGAGTGCGAATCCCGTTTTCCGCTCTCAACAGGGGGGCTTTCTTTCTGTGGATGATAATAGGGTAGTCGTTGCCCGCGACCCTCGGCACCCCTTTCAGGGACCGGGGGGTGTCAACAACAATTCGCGGAATCACGCGCGCAAAGCGCGAATGCGAATCCCGTTTTCCGCTCTCAACAAGGGGGCTTTCTTTCTGTGGATGATGATAGGGTAGTCGCTGCCCGCGTGCCCCCTCCCCAAAAAACAGGAGGACCCGTCAGGTCCTCCTGTCGCAGAGAGAGAAGAGAGCCGAAAATGGGTCGGCAAGCCCGTAGAAAATAACAACGGTTCATCCCGTACTGCAGGTCCCCGATACCGGTCCCCCGTACCACTCAATCACCGATTCAGACGCTGCGCCGCACTGCGGGCATCGCCCGAACTGTTGAACCGGGGCTGGATGACCATCGTCCCCCGAAGGTCGATCGCACCCCAACGGCCGTCCGAAACCTGTACCACCGCCAAATTCCGGTTGAAGGCCGAAGCCCGCAGGAACTGGGGCTTAATGGCCCAGCGCCCGTAATGATCCAGGTAACCGTACAGGCCCGTCGCCGGATCCTCCTGCGCCCAAAGTTCAAGTCCCGTCATCCGGCCCTTGACAATCGACTGCATGGCCTCCGCCGCGTCGCTCGAACTCGAAAAAACGGCCGGTATGACAAACTGTCCCGACGGATCGATCACACCGTAACGACCCCCGAGCCGCACCCGGGCCATGCCGTTGCTCCCGAACGACTGCACATTCTCGAAACGAGGCGGGATAACCCACATCCCCAGATCGTTGATGTAGCCGTAAAGACCCGTTGCAGGGTCCTCGGCCGGTGTATAACGGCGCCCCGCCTGGCCGGGCACTCCAACCGGAGCGCCAACCCCGACCAAACCGGCCGACCCATCCGATACCGAACCCGATGTCGGACCCGACAGCAGTCCCGTGAAGGCCGGACCCATGATCGAACAGGAACTCAGCAGACCGCCGACAATCAAATACAGAAAAAGTCGTTTCATGGCGATTTATCGATGCAGAATGTAGTTGCGGACCAGTTTGTAGGGAATCACCGCCAGCGGCGAAAGCATGACCACGATCGACAGATAGGTGAGCAGGAAGTAGATCACGGCAATCACGATCGCCACGACCAGGAACCCCGCGAAGAACATCGCCGGATTGACCCCCGATGTCGTGGAGACATGCACGCCGTTGCGGTAGTGGCGGATGACCTCTCCCGAATTCTGGATGCCCCACATGATCGTCTTCCCGCACCAGACCACGAAGAGCCACAACACCGAAAAGATGACCTTCGCGATACCGGCCCCCGAGTTGGCCACCTCACGGACCTGCGCCCGGAAGGATGCACCCCTGCGGCCCGAAGCGGCTTCCGAATCCGAACCGCCCGGCTTGATCTCCTCCTCGAAGCGGCCGATCAGGCGCCAGCCCATCGAGAAGGCCACGTAGGGGATCAGCAGCAGCATGAACGGCCAGTATTTGACGAATGTGGCGCCAAGCGCTCCCCAGAAGGTCAGATCCTCCGACGTGAAGATCGTGCGCGTACCCTGGAACGCCTCCTGGAAGAAGAGCGAGAAGAGCACCACGAGGATATAGAGGATCGAACCGTTGAAACGGTAGCTGACGGCATCGTTGAAGGAGTCGATGACCCGGTTGATGCGCCGGACAACCTCCGGATCGGAGGGCCGGCACGCCACGGCCTGCATGATCTTCTTGCGGATCTTCGGGATCTTTACCGAACGGGGATAGCGCAGGTAGAGTTTGTCGGTCTCACACGAACTGTTGATCCACTGCTCTTCGGTGCAGTGCATCCAGGTGTCGATCGCCCGGTCGATGGCCTGCAACGCCTGGGCATCGTTCGAACCGTTCGAGCCGCCCGAGGCCGCAGCCGCTTCGAGCCGCTTGAGCCGGAAGGGCTTCCAGAACCAGAAGGCTACGGGAATGACCGTCAGCACGACAACCAGCAGGATGAGCGGACGGTAGGCGTCCAGCAGCGTGAACTTCTTGAATTCGGCGATTCCGTGCAGCTGCGCGACCTCCTCGGCACTCAGCACCCGGTCGTAGATCACCACATCCGACACGTAACCCTTGATCCGGCCGGGCAGCGACTCCTGAAAAAGCCCCACACGCCCGGTATGGAGCGTACTGTCGAGCCGCTGTTTGCAGGCCACCTCCACGAACTGATCCTGCACGTAGATCGTCCGCGTCCGGGCCGACTCGTCGACCGAAACCGTAAAGCGCACCCATTCGTCCTTGGGGATTTTCAGCCCTTCGTCATCCTGCGTGGCGTCGATGACCCCGTTGGTATGGTATTCGCCTTCGATCTTGCGCGTCCGGTAGTCGCGCTTCTCCTTGGGGTGGTTCACCCGCTGCCCCGAAGCGTCGTAGTAGGTCGTCTCCAGCCACGAAATCCAGTTGTTCTTCTTCTCCTCGAAGTCCTTCCCGTCGAAGCGCAGCAGCATCGAAACGGTCATCTGCGGGCAATCCACCCAGTTGAGCTTCCCGGCAAACTCCAGCGGGAGGATTCGGATCGCCGTGCCTGTCCCCTCGTCCGTATCGATGAACTCCACGCTGTCGGGGACCAGCCGATCCGTAGCAATCCGCTCCGGACGGTAGGGTTTCGTGTACCGCGAAATATAGAGCGGCTGCCCCGTAACACGGTCGCGCAGATCGCCGCTGAAATCGAAATGGTGGATTGCTCCCGCCGGAAGCGTCGATGCGGGTGCCGCAGCCTCCGGAGCTCCGGTCTCCGCATAAGAGACCCTGCAACAGAGGACGCACAGAAGGAATAAACCGAATTTCTTCATAAAAGGGTTTTTGATGGTTTTGACGGTATGGATACAAAGATATCCGCAGCCGTCCAAAACTGCGGATCAATACGTCAATTGTTGCGTCAATGAAACAAAAAGGCCCTTGAACCCCGGTTTTCAGGAGGCCGAAGCGGCCGATTCCCGGCAACCTCGGTCGAGCCGGTACCGCGTGGGCGTGCAGCCGTAACGGCGGATGAAGAAGCGGCGGAAGGTCGAAAGCGAGTTGAACCCGCAACTCTCGGCGATAGCCTCGATGGTCAGCACGCACTCCGGATCGCCGAGGCGGTCGGCTACGGCCCGGATCCGGTAGTCGTTGACATATTCGTAGAAGGTCGTGCCCAGCGTATGGTTGAGGTAATCCGACAGGTAGGTGCGGTTCGAACCGAGGTGCTGCGCCACTTCCCCGATGGTCAGACGCGGGTTGAGCCAGATCTTCTCCTCTTCGAAGAGCCGTCCGAGCTCCGCGGAGAACTCCGGACGCACCGGATCGGGCTGCGGGTCCGAAGCCTGCGGAGCGGCAACATCCGTCCAGGCGAAAGACTGCTGCTTGTGGATGTTGCAGCAGATCACGCCCCACAAGATCCCCGAGGATACATTGTAGACAATATCGGCCGGGTTCGAGACTTCAAGCGCCGAATAGGCCCAGACCGACAGGAACAGGATGAAAAAAACCAGCAGTTTCCAAAGCCACTCCAGGTCGAGGTTCTCCGTATTGGAGAAGTTCTCGCGCAGCGTGCGGTTATAGGCCGGGATGGTGTGGAATAGCCGCGTGATCACCCACAGGGAGTAGGCAAGGGCGCAGACGATATCGATGTAGAAGACCACATCCGCAGGGTAGATGAGGGTAAAAACCAGGAAGAAGAGAAACGGCGCCTCGTGACGCAGCGCCCGACGCCAGGTAAACCACCCCGGAGAGGTCAGCTCGAAGAGCAGAAAGGCACAGGTCGGAACAGCCAGAATGTCGATGCAGATGCAGAGCCGTTCGAAATAACGGTCGGGCATGGCGTTGTCGATCAGCAGCATGTCTTTCAGGTGGAGCAGCGCCCAGAAAAGCAGAACGCCGCCCAGAAGCCGATGCAACCGCCGTTTCTCCCGGTTGGCCACGAAGTAGACGCCCATCGCCAGCAGAAAACACAATATGCCGATTTGGGTGAACAAAAGCAGCGATGCGGATGTGATAGCGGGCATAGCGACGTTCATGGAATCGATGGTAAGGATTACAAAGGTAGGAAAAAAGTACGATGATTCCAACCCTTCGGGCTCCCGGACCGGAATCCGGCTCCGAAAAACGGGACCCGGCGGCGGTCGGTGGTCGGCGGTCGGTGGTCGCAGCACCATCCGCCCGTCGGAGCGGCGCGGTGAGTGGGGGAGCGTAGAAAAAATGCGGAGGGGAAGAAGGAGAAGGAGAAGGGCAGGGAAAGGGAAAGGGAAGAAAATCGAAGAAAATCGAAGGGCGGGCGCCCCTGCAAGGGCTGTCCGGAGTCCCGGGCGGGCGTTAATCCCGATAATCCGTAAAAATGGTAGGAATTACCCACATATCGTTACGCCGTTTTGCGCCGAATGCGGTACCTTTGTCATACGGAAAACAAACTCTCGAACCTAACACTCCCGATTATGCGCAAATTACTCTTGATTCCAATCTTCAGTTTGTTGTTAACACCTTATCTTATTATGGCACAGGAAAAAATCGTACAGACGGCCGGTCGCGACCAGTTGGGCGAATTCGCCCCGAAATTCGCGGAGTTGAACGATGACGTACTCTTCGGTGAGGTCTGGAGCCGCACCGACCGGCTCGGGTTGCGCGACCGCAGCCTGGTGACCGTCACGTCGCTCATCAGCCAGGGTATCACCGACAACTCGCTCGTATTCCACCTCCAGTCGGCCCGCAAAAACGGAATCTCCCGCACCGAAATCGCCGAAATCATCACCCACATCGCCTTCTATGCCGGATGGCCCAAGGCCTGGGCGGCCTTCAACCTCGCCAAAGGCGTCTGGGCCGAAGATACCCCCGGCGAGGATGCACGGGCGGCCTTCCAGCGCGAAATGATCTTCCCCATCGGCGAACCCAACACCGCCTATGCGCAATATTTCATCGGTCAGAGCTACCTCGCACCGATCTCCCGCGAGCAGGTGAGCGTCTCCAACGTGACGTTCGAACCCCGCTGCCGCAACAACTGGCACATCCACCGCGCCTCCAGCGGCGGCGGACAGATGCTCGTCGGCGTGGCCGGGCGCGGATGGTATCAGGAGGAGGGGAAACCCGCCGTGGAGATCCTCCCCGGCACGGTAATCCACATCCCGGCGGGCGTCAAGCACTGGCACGGCGCCGCCGCCGACTCCTGGTTCGCACACCTCGCCTTCGAAATCCCCGGAGAGAACACCGCAAACGAATGGCTCGAACCCGTCACGGACGAAGCCTATGACCAACTTTCCAAATAAAGACGAACACCCATGTATAAATTCGTTCTGGCAGGCGTATCGGTCCTCTTCATGGCGGCCGCAGCCTGCGCACAACCCAATCAGACCATGAACAACACGTCATCGAATTCCAAAATCCTCGTCGCCTGTTTTTCGGCGACCGGTACGACCGCCCGCATCGCCGAGCGGGTGGCCGCAGCTACGGGCGGAACACTTTACGCCATCACCCCGGCCGAACCCTACACGTCGGCCGACCTCGACTGGACCGACAAACACTCGCGCAGCTCGCGGGAGATGAACGACCCCAAGGCCCGGCCGGAGATCGCCGGGAAGAGTCTCGACATGACCCGCTACGAGGTGATCTTCCTGGGCTATCCCATCTGGTGGGACCTCGCACCGCGCATCGTCGAGACCTTCCTCGACCGTTACGACCTGCGCGGGAAGAGCATCATTCCCTTCGCCACGTCGGGCGGCAGCGGAATCTCGAACAGCGCCGCCGCCCTGAAAAAGGCCTATCCCGAAGCAAAGTGGCACCAGGGAAGGCTTCTGAACCGGGTGGGCGATGCCGAGATCCGCGACTGGGTCGAACAGATTCTGAAAGCGGAAAATTGAAAATGGAGAATTGAAAATTTGGGAATAACGGCGATCTGAAGGCTTTGGCTTTCCAAAATTGAGAATGGAAAATGGACAATGAAAAATGAAAAATTCCCGATCCGCCATTCCCCATTCCTCTCGCCACAAAAAAATCGCACACACTACGAAAAAACCGGAAGGTTCCAGACCTCCCGGTTTTCCGCTTTTTACCTCCTCCACACGGATCAGAAGGCAAACAGGTTGATACCCACCTGCAGGTAACCGTCCTTCAGGTCGGGGTTCCACATCGCATGGGCGAAGACCGGCATGTCGAAGCGTCCCAGTTTCAGTTTGTAGGTCGTGCGCAGCGAGATCTGGTTGATGCCGTCATTCCCGTAGAAATTCGCATCGCCGTCGAGATCGTCCCGGTTGAAGGCGAAGGTACCGCCCAAACCTACGTCCACAATCCAGTTCTCATTGCGGTAGACGCTGTACTCGGCGCTCACAAAGGTCGAATAGCGGTTGTCACCTGCCGTGTTCAGATCGCGGCCCGCAAAGATCGTAGCCCAGTACAGGCGCAGGGGAACGTTGAATTTCGTGTCGAAATTGTAGGCCACGCTCAGATCGAGGAAGTGCGTCGTCGAGAACTTGTTGTAGTTGAAGATGTCCTTGCTGAAGGGCAGCTCCGGCGAGTAGTTGAAGATGTCCCACACGGCCACCGTGAAGCCCGCCACCGAATACGAAACGTAGTAGTCGAACTCCTTGTAGTCGCCCGTGAAATCCGTACCGCCCCACAGGCCCACCTTCAGGCCGTCGTCCAGGAAGCCGACATTCAGATCCGCGGCCAGGACGCCGCCGTCGGCAACCTGCAGCCCCCGCCACAGGTGCATGTTCTGCAAGGTCCCGTTCAGATGCAGGCGTGCGGTTTGCCCGAAGGCCGACGCCGAAAGCAGCAATGCCCCGATGAGCACTGCAAGATGTTTCAGGTTTTTCATGGCTGCAGGGTTTTCAGTAGCAATAGATCACGCAATAGAGTGCCGCGGCGATGAAGCCGCCCAGGATCGGCCCGACGACCGGTACCCACGAGTAACCCCAGTCGTTCGAACCCTTGCCCTTGATCGGCAGGATGGCGTGCGCCAGACGCGGTGCCAGGTCGCGGGCCGGATTGATGGCGTATCCCGTCGTACCGCCGAGCGACATACCCAGCGCCACGATCAGCATCGCAACGGGGAAGGCCCCCAGGGCACCCATGCCGACTTCCGACGTATTGCCGTCGATCGAGAGAGCGAGGATCACGAACACCAGCACGAACGTGCCGACGATCTCACAGAAGAGGTTGCGGCCGTAGTTGCGGATGGCCGGAATCGTGCAGAAGGTCCCGAGTTTGGTCGCGGGGTCCGACGTGGCGTCGTAGTGGTCCTTGTAGAAGGCGTAGACGAGGATCGCACCCACGAAACCGCCCAGCATCTGCGCAACGATATACGGGATGACCATCGACCACGCAAAGGTCCCGGCTGCCGCCAGGCCCAGCGTTACGGCCGGATTCAGATGCGCGCCCGAGTAGGGGCCCGAGATGAAGACGCCCAGCATGACGGCAAGACCCCACGCCAGCGTAATGACCACCCAGCCGGCATTCTCTCCCTTGGATTTCTTCAGCGTCGTACAGGCGACGACGCCGTCGCCGAACAATACCAACACGGCCGTACCGATGAACTCGAACAGGCACTTTACCATAACGTCGTTCATAGCTATAAGGTTTTAAGGTTTTCCGAAGATTTTCCGGAACGCTCCGGGATCCCGGGATTTTTCCGGGATTTTTCCGGGATTTTCCGAAGCCTCCGGATTTCTCCGTTGTTTTTCAGGTCTTTATGAGTTTTTGAATCGGTATCCGGCGGCTAACGTTTGGTGTAGTCGCTCAGCGTGCGTTTCACGGCATCGGTCCAGCCGGCCTTCGCCTCGGCCACCTTCGCTTCCTCCATCGAGGGCTCGAAGACGCGGTCGATCTGCCACTGCTTGCGGATCTCGTCGATGCTCGACCAGTAGCCTACGGCCAAACCCGCCAGATAGGCCGCACCCATGGCCGTGGTCTCCACAACCTGCGGACGGATCACCTTCGTGCCGAGAATGTCGGCCTGGAACTGCATCAGCAGGTTGTTGCGCGAAGCCCCGCCGTCGACCTTCAACTCCTTGAGCGGAATGCCCGCATCCCGCGACATGGCTGCCGTGATGTCCATCGTCTGGAAGGCGATGCCTTCGAGCGCCGCACGCGCGATGTGAGCCGTCGTGGTGCCGCGGCTGATCCCCACGATCGTACCGCGTGCATACTGGTCCCACCACGGAGCTCCGAGGCCCGTCAGTGCCGGCACGAAATAGACGCCGTTCGTATCGGGCACCTGCGACGCCAGCGCCTCGACCTCCGACGAGGAGTTGATCACGCCCAGCCCGTCACGCAGCCACTGCACGACCGAACCGCCGACGAAGATACTTCCTTCCAAAGCGTAGTTTACCTTGTCGCCGATCTTCCATGCCACGGTCGTCAGCAGGTTGTTCTGCGAAAGGATCGGCTTCTCGCCGCTGTTCATCAGGAGGAAGCAGCCCGTGCCGTAGGTATTCTTGACCATTCCCGGCTCGGTGCACATCTGCCCGAACAAGGCGGCCTGCTGGTCGCCCGCAATGCCCGAAATGGGAACCTTGTGGGCGAAAATCGTCGTCTTCGTGTGGCCGTAGACCTCGCTCGACGACTTCACCTCCGGCATCATCGACCGCGGAATCCGGAACAGGTCCAGCAGCTCCTGATCCCACTCCAGCGTGTTGATGTTGAAGAGCATCGTCCGCGAAGCGTTGCTCACGTCCGTCACGTGCACCTCACCGCGCGTCAGGCGCCAGATGAGCCACGTGTCGACCGTTCCGAACATCAGCTTGCCCTTCTCGGCGCGCTCGCGGGCCCCGGGAACGTTGTCCAGGATCCATTTGATCTTCGTGGCGCTGAAGTAGGCGTCGATAATCAGGCCCGTCTTCTGGCGGATCATCTCCGTGAGGCCCTGGTTCTTCAACTCGTCGCAGTAGTCCGACGTGCGGCGGTCCTGCCACACAATCGCGTTGTAGACCGGCTCCTCGGTCTCCGAATCCCACACGATCGTCGTCTCTCGCTGGTTCGTGATGCCGATGCCGGCGATGTTCAGCCCGTTGATGTCCATCATCGTGATCGCCTCGGCAATCACCGAAGCCTGCGACGACCAGATCTCGTGCGGATCGTGCTCCACCCAGCCCGATTTCGGGAAGATCTGACGGAACTCCTTCTGCGCAACGGCACACGTCGCGCCCTTCTCATCGAAAACAATGGCCCGGGAGCTGCTTGTCCCCTGGTCGAGTGCAAGAATGTACTGTTTCATAATCGTTTTATGGTTGGTTTTTCGGTAAATAGTAGTGTCTGTTCGATTCCGCCCCGCGGAGCGGCCCCGCTACGCCAGCCGCGAAGCCAGGATGTGCAGCGGATGTTCGCAGGGCTTCGAGGTCGACATCTCGATCTGCCATTTGCAGGTCTCGCAGTCCGTGGCCACGATATCGGCCCCCGACTCCTCGATCTGGCGGAACAGCGGAGCGCCGATGGCCTGCGAAACCTCGTAGTTCTCCTTCTTGAAACCGTAGGTCCCGCCGATGCCGCAGCACTGCGAATCGAGCACCGTGACCTCCACGCCCGGAATCATCCGCAGCAGCTCGATCGAGTAATATCCCCATCCCATCTTCTCCATGTGGCACGGCGTGTGGTAGGCGACCCGCAGCGGGGTGGTATCCTTGAATTTCAACTCCGCCCGCCCCGACTGGATCAGCCGGTAGAGGTAGCGCGTGGCCAGCTCGATGCGGTCGCGCACGTCGTCGTTTTCGAGCCCCAGCAGGTGCGGGTATTCGTCGCGCAGCGTGAAGGTGCAGGTCGACGACGTGGTGATCACGTCCAGGTCGCGGCCCTTCACCGACGTGCGGATCGACTGCAGGTTCGTCGCGGCCTGGCGCCGCGCCTGCTTGTAGAGTCCGTTCGAGATCAGCGCCACGCCGCAGCACTTCTCCTTGTCGAGCAGCTGCACGCCGTAGCCCAGGGCATTCATGATCCGCAGCAGGTCCTTGCCCAGTTGCGGGTTGTTGTAGTTCACGTAGCAGCCGTGGAAGTAGGCCACCTGCTTCGGGAAGGCCTCCTGTGCCGCCGCAGCGTGCTTGCGGTACCACGACGTGAAGGTCCCGTGCGCATACTTCGGGAACACGCGACGGTGGTCGATCGCCATCACCTTGTCCATCATGAAGCGGACGGGTTTCAGCTTCACGGTCGTATTGACGATCGGCGCAAAGGGCGTGGCCAGCGTCCCCACGAGGTCCGTATTGGCCAGCACGAAGTTCCGCAGCGACGTGTTGTGCTGCGGCCCGTACTTGATGCGCGCCGACTGGATGATGTCGCCGATGCGCACGTTCGACGGGCACGCCACCTCGCAACGCTTGCAGTTCATGCAGTATTTCAGGGCGTTGTCGAAGAAATCGGGCTGTTTGAGCCGCAGGCGCTCACCGTCCGGACCCGCCTGTTTCGGGCCCGGGTAGTCCGGGTTCGCCGCAGCCACCGGGCAGTACACCGTGCAGATCGTACATTTGATGCACTGCTCGAAATTATTCTCGCTGACGCTGTTCTGCTGAATGTTCATGATTGATTGCTGTTTAACGTATCATCAAATTTTATCCTCATTATGCTGCCGTCCGCTGTTGCTCGCTGCCTTTGGCGTCGTATTCAAATCTGACCCACCCCCAAACCCCCGCCTCAGGCAGGGAAAAGGCCGAAGGTGCGATTCCGACCTGAACTGCGGCGTCTCACCGGTAGGGAAAGCACCGACCGACGTTGTTCGCGGCCCGCGGCCGCGTATCCAAATCTGACCCACCCCCAAACCCCCGCCTCAGGCGTGGGCTTTATGTGGAAGGCCATTTCGACTGTGGAATGCCAAAGCCTTCAGATCGCCGTTATCCCCTAATTTTCAATTCTCCATTTTCAATTCTCAATTTCCCGAAATGTTTTCCGCCACATGGAGGGCCGAAAGCATCGAGACACCCGCACCGCAACCCTCCTGCACCGGATGGAAGCCCGCAAGCCCCGCTCCTGCACAATACAGGTTTTCGAGCACTTGCCCCTCCTTCAAAACGCGCAGCGAAGAGTCGGTCTTTACGCCGAAGGCCTGATAGGCCTGCCGGTCGAAGAAACGCAGCGTGTACCACTCCGAACGGGTCGGGGCAAACTCCGTATCCGCCCCGAAAACCGGCTCCACAATCCGGTCGGGAGTCGCCTGCAGCCCCTTGCTGAAGAAACTGCCCGTCGCCAGCACGAAGTGCTTCGCCTCGAAGGGAATGTTGCCGTGGTTGGCCGTGAAGATACGCTCCACGCGGGAGCCCTTCAGTTCGGCCGACACAACGCTGTCGCCCAGGAAGTATTCACCCCCCAGCGCCCGGAAGCGGTGCTGCAGGGCCTGCTGCGCCCGGATGCCCGGAATCGACGGCGGAAGGGTAGGAAGCAGGTAGATCGGATGCCCGACCCGCGAGCGCAGGAACTCCAGCGAATCGTTGCGCACAAGGCCGATCAACGCCGGAAGAATCAGCGCATCGCTCTCCGGAGCCAGTCGCCGCAACTCCTCGGCCAAGGCCTCCAGATTGGCCTCCCGGTCGAAGACCCGGGCGATGTTCGCCGAACGCATCTCGCTCGGATTCTTGCGGATCTGCTCCAGATCCGGGTGGTTGAAGCTCCCGAAACGGCACTCGATGCCGCGATGGCGGAACTCCTCGGCGATAAACTCCGGGTAGAAATCCAGAAATCCCTCCACATTGACGATACACACCGTCTTGAACGGAAGCCGGTCCGCTTCATCGGCCGTCAGGTAGCCGTCGATGGTCAGCCACGTGCGCTTCGCCTTGCCCATGGGCGTGATCCGGAAGTGGTTGCGGCGGCTGTCGCCCGCAACCCGGATCCCGGCCCCGCGCAACAACTCCGGAGCCTCCTGCGCATAACGCGCGCAGCGCTCCGCTCCGATTCTGGAGTAGGGGTGCGACGGGGCGATCTTCGCCAGGGCGGCAATCCCCGCCACCGGGTCCGTGACGGGAGTGCCGTCGGGCAGGCTCCCCAGCAGATCGAACGACCCCGACGAAAAGTGGATCGCACTCTGACCCTGCGAGACGATCGCACAGCGCTGTCCCGCTTCCGTCAGGCGGATGCCGCACGTCATGCCGGCCAGTCCGCCTCCGATGATGACTGTATCGAATCTCATTTTGATGCTGTTTTTGCTTCGTCCGACAATCCGCACACGCTCTCGTAGACCCACGTCATGTACTCGCTCTCACGCAGCGTGTCGCCCCAGGCAATCGGGGCCATGCCCTTCCAGCGCTCGTTCAGGAACGACACCAGATCGGCCTTCGCCTTCCGGGCGCAGACCGGGTCCCTGCGGCCCATGAGCCCCGCAGCCCGGCAGGCGCACAACTCGCCCTGGCAGGTGCCCATTCCGACGCGCGTCCGGCGCCGCAGGTCCACCAGGTTGTTCACCGCAAGGTTCTCCAGCGCGTACTCCACCTCGCCGATCGAGACCTCCTCGCATTCGCACACCAGACTGTTCTGGATCGACGTCCGGCTGTCGATCTTCACCGCCTGGTCGCCGTGCCGCGAAATCGACGAGCGGCGCTGCGCGATGGGTTTGTTGCGGATCTTCTTCTCGACCTCCCTGCGGTCCTCCGTCGAACCCGGCAGGGGGATCTCCGCCGTGCGGCACCGCTCCGGGTTGCCGATCTTCTTGCAGACGAGGTCCGTGGCCCACTCGGCCATCAGGCGGTAGGTCATCAGCTTGCCGCCCGTGATGGTGATGAATCCCTCCATGCCGTCGCGCGTGGCGTGGTCCAGCAGCACGATGCCGCGGCTCACCGTCCGGCCGCTCGGGTCGTCGTCCGAAGCCACCAGCGGGCGCACCCCGGCATAGGCCCGCAGGATGCGCGTCGTGGCCAGCGACGGAGCCAGTTTCTCGCCCTCGCGCAGCAGCAGGTCCACTTCGTCGGGCGTGATGATCATGTGGTCGATTTCGTCGTAGGGGACCTTGCTCGACGTGGTGCCGATGAGCGAGATCGTGTCGCCCGGCACCAGGATGTCGGCATCGGCAGGCTTGCGGCAGCGGTTCAGCACGAGGTTGTTCACCCGGTGTCCGAAGATCAGCAGCGCACCCTTCGCCGGGAGCATGTTAACCGTGATGCCGGCCTTCGCGGCGATGCCGTGGCCCCAGATGCCGCCCGCATTGACGACGACCTGGGCGTAGAATTTCAGTTCACAGTGATTCCGGTGGTCGTAGGCCCTGACGCCGACGATGCGGTCCTGTTCGCGGAGCAGCTCCATGACCTCCGTATAGGTGCGGATCTCGGCGCCGTGAGTCCGGGCATCGAGGATGTTCGACGCCGTAAGCCGGAAGGGGTCCACGGCGCCGTCCGGAACCCGCACGGCACCGATCAACGCCGGATTGGCCGACGGTTCCAGCCGCAGGGCCTCCTTGGGGTCGATCACGTCGGCGCGGATCCCCGCACGGCGGCAGGCATCCACGAAAACGGACTGGTATTCCAACCCGTCTTCCGGGAGTGAAATAAACAGTCCGTCGGTCTCCTCGACACAGTGGGCGGCAATTTTCCGCAGGATCATGTTTTCACGGATGCACTCTTCGGCCGATTCGCGGTCCGTCACGGCGTAACGGGCTCCGCTGTGGAGCAGGCCGTGGTTGCGGCCGGTGGCTCCGGTGGAGATGTCGGAGCGTTCGAGCAGCAGCGACCGGATTCCACGCAGCGAGCAGTCTCGGGCCATGCCGGCTCCGGTTGCTCCGCCGCCGATGATGATGACATCATACGTATTGTTCATAGGTCGGTGAATTAGGTACGACAAATATAGGGATACTTTCGATAAAAACAAAATAAAACGAAATAAAAAATAATTTATTTACTTTCGAAGCAAAATATCAACTCCCAAAAATCCCGAATAAAAGAGGCAACAGTTGCGAATCACAAGGAAAATGCCAGTCGCACGAAACCTTCAAAAAAAATCCGGAACCGGACGCGAATGTCCGGCGCCGAAGCCCGGAAACGCCGACAACATCCGATCCGGAGAGATTCGGAGAAATATCGACAAACCGCCAATCGTCTTTTCGCCTATCTTTGCCGAACACCGAATCCCACATGAAAACAGTCGTCAATCTGAAATATGCCGGGCTGGAGCCCTGGCTCCGGCAGCTTGCCGATCCCGGTTGGTTCGAGCGGAACGGCACGACACTCCACGAAGGGCGCAATACGATCAAATATTTCGAAACGGAAGGGGTGAAACTCGTCGTCAAGCGCTACGGCCGGCCCTCTCCCGTCAACCGGCTGATCTACGGAACGCTGCGGCGAAGCAAGGCCATGCGTGCCTACCTCCACGCCGGGCGGTTGCTCAAACTTGGCATCGAAACCCCGGAAATGGTCGCCGCCATCGATATCCGCCGCCGGGGGCTCCTGAGCGACAGCTATTTCGTTTCGAAATGGTCCGGCGGGAAGCCCATGCGGCCGGTCACGGAACGGTATGCCGAAACCCCCGGAGATGCGCGGATTCTGGACGCTTTCGCGGAGTTTCTGTTCCACGTCCACAACGCCGGGATCTTCCACGAAGACCTGAATATCGGCAACATCCTCTACCGGCCCGCAGACCAGGGATATCGTTTCGAACTGATCGACACCAACCGCATGTCGTTTCACCGCAGGTTGTCCAAACGCCGGCGCCTGGACAACCTGCGGCGTCTCTCCTGTTCGGCCCCGGCCTATCTCCGCATTCTCGACCGGTATGCCGAACTGGTGCACTCCGATCCGGCAACCCTCCAGTTCTGGGGCGTGCTCAAACGCCTGCGGTTCGAATTCCGCCAGCGCTGCAAACACAACCTTCGGGAAAAATTCCGGGACACCCATCCTTCCGGAAATTAGTCCGCGCCCTCCCGGTCCACCGGATCGGGAGGACAATCCCCCGCGCCGTTCCCGCCCTCGAAAAGACCCGCAACGCTCTGCCGACTCTCTGCCGAAGTCCCTCCCCGGCCAGTTTCAAGCAGAAAAGGACTCCCTTGAGGCCGGAAGTGTTAAAATTTTAACACTTCCGGCCTCAAGGCGTTGTAAATCTTCGAGATTTTGCCTACTTTTGGGCAACTTTTCGGACCCGAAGGGCCGGAAAGCCCTCAGACCCGGAATCCCGGCGTACCGCAACAGAAACAAGAACCAAAACACCGATAATAATGAATAATCTGAAAATCGTGGGTCCGGCACTTCCGGACATGCCCTGGGAGGAGCGTCCCGCGGGTTCGAAAGAGGTTTTGTGGCGCTACTCGGCCAACCCGATCATCGGCCGCCATGCGCTGTCGACCTCCAACTCGATCTTCAACTCGGCCGTCGTACCTTTTAAAAAAGGGGAGTACAATTACGCCGGGGTCTTCCGCTGCGACGATACCAACCGCCGGATGCGCATCCATGTGGGATTCTCGGTCGACGGCCTCAAGTGGGAGATCCGCGAGGAGGACTTCCGCCTCACGGGTGCCGATCCCGAAGTAGGGGAGTGGGTCTACGGTTACGACCCGCGCGTGGCGAAGATCGACGACAAATACTATGTCACGTGGTGCAACGGTTACCACGGTCCGACGATCGGCGTGGCGTGGACCGACGATTTCGAGACCTTCCACCAGCTGGAAAACGCCTTCCTGCCCTATAACCGCAACGGCGTGATGTTCCCCCGCAAGATCAACGGCCGCTACGCAATGCTCTCGCGCCCGAGCGACACGGGACACACGCCCTTCGGCGACATCTTCTACTCGGAGTCACCCGACCTCTGCTTCTGGGGCCGCCACCGCCACGTCATGTCGCCCGCCGCGTTCGAGCAGTCGGCCTGGCAGTGCATGAAGATCGGTGCGGGTCCCGTGCCCATCGAGACGTCGGAGGGGTGGCTGTTGTTCTACCACGGCGTGCTGCGCTCGTGCAACGGCTATGTCTATGCCTTCGGCTCGGCGCTGCTCGACCTCGACGAGCCCTGGAAGGTCCTCGCCCGCAGCGGCCCGTACCTGATCTCGCCGCGCGAAACCTACGAGTGCATGGGCGATGTCCCGAACGTCACGTTCCCCTGCGCGGCGTTGCACGACCCCGCGACCGGGCGTGTGGCCGTCTACTACGGATGCGCCGATACGGTCACCGGGTTGGCCTTCGGATACATCCCCGAGATCATCGAATTCACGAAGAAAAACTCGATTCTCTGATGCTGCTGCGACGAACGCTCACCCTGGCTGCGCTCGCCGCAGCCGTTTTCGGGGGTTCGCTCCGCGCCTCCGAACCCGCCGCGTGGGTCGATCCCTTTATCGGGACCACCAACTTCGGGACCACGAACCCCGGGGCGGTCCTTCCGAACGGCATGATGGCCGTGGTACCGTTCAACGTCATGGGCTCCGACGAGAACGTCTACGACAAGGACGCCCGCTGGTGGTCGACGCCCTACGAGTACCACAACCGGTTCTTCACGGGATTCGCCCACGGGGCGCTGAGCGGCGTGGGATGCCCCGACATGGGGTCGCTGCTGACGATGGCCACGACGGGCGAGCTGACGGTCGATTACCGCGAATACGGCTCGGACTACGGCGACGAGACCGCCTCGCCGGGCTACTACGCCGTGACGCTCTCGAAGTACGGCATCCGGGCCGAGGCCACGGCCACGCCGCGCACGTCGGTCGAGCGCTATACGTTCCCGGGCGGCAAGAGCCATATTCTGTTAAATCTCGGCGAGGGGCTGACGAACGAATCAGGAGCAATGGTTCGCCGCGTAAGTGCCACGGAGATCGAGGGCATGAAGCTCCTCGGTACCTTCTGCTACAACCCGCAGAAGGTCTTCCCGGTCTACTTCGTGCTGCGCGTCTCGAAGGCCCCGAGCGCCGCGGGCTACTGGAAAAAACAGCGCCCGATGACGGGTGTCGAGGCCGAATGGACCCCCGACAACGGGCGGTACAAGATCTACACGGAGTACGGCCGCGAGCTGGCCGGGGACGACGTGGGCTACTGGTTCACCTACGACGACCTCGCGGCGGGCGAGCAGGTGGAGGTGCGGATGGGCATCTCGTATGTCTCGACGGAGAATGCCCGGCGGAATCTCGATGCCGAGCAGGCGTCCGGTGCGACCTTCGACGCGATCCGCGCGGAGGCCCGCGCACGCTGGAACGCCGACCTGGGGCGCATCCGCGTCGAGGGCGGCACCGATGACCAGCGCAAGGTCTTCTACACGGCGCTCTACCACGCGCTGATCCATCCGAACCTCCTGAGCGACGTCAACGGCGAATACCCGCTGATGGAGCGTTCGGGCGAGGTGGGCGTCACGGAGGGCGAGCGCTACACGGTCTTCTCGCTGTGGGACACCTACCGCAACGTCCACCAGCTGCTGACGCTGGTCTATCCCGAGCGGCAGGTGGAGATGGTGCGCTCGATGATCGACATCTCGCGCGAGTGGGGCTGGATGCCCCGCTGGGAGCTTTACGGCCGCGAGACCTTCACGATGGAGGGCGACCCGGCCATTCCGGTGATCGTCGACACGTGGATGAAGGGGTTGCGCGACTTCGACATCGAAGCGGCCTATGCGGCCTTCCGCCGCTCGGCCACCACCCCCGGGGCGCAGAATCTCCTGCGGCCCGACATCGACCCCTACATCGAACGCGGGTACATCCCGCTGGGATTCTATGCCCAGGATCTGGCCGGTGACGTCTCCGTCTCGCACGCCCTGGAATACTATGTTGCGGACGCCGCACTGGCACGCCTGGCCGATGCGCTCGGAAAGCGGGACGATGCGGAGCTTTTCCGCGCTCGCTCGCTCGGATACAGGCACTATTACTGCCCGGAGTACGGTACGCTGCGCCCGATCAACAAGGACGGTTCGTTCCTTACGCCCTTCGACCCGCGGGCGGGCGAGAACTTCTCGGCGGCACCCGGTTTCCACGAGGGTTCGGCCTGGAACTACACCTTCTACGTCCCGCACGATGTCGAGGGGCTCGTGAAGTTGATGGGCGGCCGCAAGCGTTTCGTCGAGAAGCTGCAGATGGTCTTCGACGAGGGGCTCTACGACCCGGCGAACGAACCCGACATCGCCTATGCGTACCTCTTCAGCCGCTTCCCCGGCGAGGCGTGGCGCACGCAGCGCGAGACGCGGCGCCTGCTCGACAAATACTTCACCGTGCAGCCCGACGGCATTCCGGGCAACGACGACACCGGCACGATGTCGGCCTGGGCGGTCTTCACGATGCTGGGCTTCTATCCCGACTGCCCGGGCGAGGCGGCCTACACGCTCACGGCCCCGACCTTCGACCGCGCGGAGATCGACACCCCGCAGGGGGTGCTCACGATCGAGAAGCACGGCGAAGGCTACATCCGCCGCATGACGCTCGGCGGCAAACCCCTTACGGCCTACCGTATCGGCCACGACGCCCTGCTGCGCGGCGGCAAACTCACCTTTGAACTTCAAAACCCGGATCATAAATGAAAATTCAACGCATCTTGAGCGCTGCGACGCTGCTGGCGGTCCTGGCCGCCTGCTCGCAGCCGCAATCCACGGAGCGTCCGACCCGCTGGGTCGACCCCAAAATCGGCACCGGAGGACACGGACACGTCTTCGTCGGGGCCAATGTCCCGTTCGGGCTCGTACAGGTGGGGCCCACGAGCATCCCCCAGGAGTGGGACTGGTGCTCGGGCTACCACGCTTCGGACTCCACGGTGATCGGATTCTCGCACACGCACCTCAGCGGTACGGGCATCGGTGACCTGTTCGACGTCACGGTCATGCCCGTCGTGGGCGAGGTGACCTATGCCCGCGGTACGGAGGAGGACCCGGCATCGGGCCTGTGGTCCTACGCCGACCGCACGAAGGAGGTCGTGCGGCCCGGTTACTACGCGGTACCCCTCGTGCGCTACGGCGTGACGGCCGAGATGACCGCCACGTCGCGCGTCGGCCTGCACCGCTACACCTTCCCCGCCTCGGAGGAGGCCGCCGTGGTCTTCGACCTCGAAAACGGCGGCTGCTGGGACAAGGCCGTCGAGACGCACCTCGAACGGATCGACGACCGCACAGTCGGCGGCTGGCGCTACTCGACGGGCTGGGCCCGGGATCAGAAAGTCTACTTCGTGGCCGAGTTCTCGAAGCCCTTTGCGAAGTTCGAGACAGTCGGTGAACACTACGGACGCGCCTCGTTCACGACGACCGACGGCGAGCAGTTCATGCTGAAGGTAGCCCTCTCGCCCGTGAGCATCGAGGGTGCCAAGGCCAACCTCGCGGCCGAACTCCCGGGCTGGGACTTCGAAGCCGTAGCCGCGGCAGCCGATGCGGCATGGAACAGGGAGCTGGCCCGCGTGAAGGTCACGACGACGGATGAGACCGCCCGGCGAATCTTCTACACGGCGCTTTACCACACGATGGTCGCCCCGTCGGAGTTCTGCGACGCCGACGGCACATACCGCGGAGCCGACGGCCAGGTACATGAAAATCCCGGCTACACGACCTACACGACCTTCTCGCTGTGGGATACCTACCGCACGGCGATGCCGCTGATGACGATCCTCCACCCGGAGCGGATGCCCGACATCATCAACACGATGCTGGCCATCGCCGACGAGCAGGGGCGCCTGCCGGTCTGGCACCTCTGGGGCAATGAAACGGACTGCATGGTGGGCAATCCGGGCATTCCCGTGGTGGCCGACGCCATCGTGAAGGGGATCGAAGGGTTCGACCGCGAGCGCGCCTTCGAGGCGATCCGCAGGACGGCCATGAACCCCGACCGCGGCAACGGCCTGCGCATGAAGCACGGCTACATCCCGTGCGACCTCTTCAACGAGGCCGTGGCCTATGACCTGGAGTATGCCCTGGCCGACGGCGCCGCCGCCCGTGCCGCCGAGGCACTGGGCAAGGGCGACGATGCCCGCTACTTCACGGAGCGCAGCCACTCGTACCGCCGCTACTTCGACCCGACTACGGGCTTCATGCGCGGACGCGACAGCCGCGGCGGTTGGCGCACGCCCTTCAATCCGTTCGCCTCGACGCACCGCGCCGACGACTACTGCGAGGGCAACGCCTGGCAGTACACGTGGCTCGCACCGCACGATGTCAAGGGACTCGAAGGCTGCTTCGGAAGCCGGGCCCGGATGCTTGAAAAGCTGGATTCGCTCTTCACCGTCAGCTCCGTCATCGAGGGGGCCGAGACCTCGCCCGACATCTCGGGACTGATCGGCCAGTACGCCCACGGCAACGAGCCCAGCCACCATATTCTCTACCTCTACACGATGCTGGGCCAGCCCTGGAAGACGGCCGACAAGGTCCGCGAGGTGCTCACGACGCTCTACCACGACCAGCCCGACGGGCTGTCGGGCAACGAGGACGTGGGACAGATGTCGGCCTGGTACGTGCTGTCGTCGCTGGGCATGTACGAAGTCGAGCCCGCGGGCGGACGCTACTGGTTCGGCGTGCCGCTCTTCGACCGTGCCGAGGTGCAGGTTCCGGGGGGCGTCTTCACGATCGAGGCCCGCAACAACTCGCCCGAAAACCGCTACATCCAGCGTGTCTGGCTCAACGGAGAGCCCTACACGAAGGGTTGGATCGCCCATGCCGACATCATGCAGGGCGGCGAACTCATCTTCGAAATGGGCGCCGAGCCGAAGGTGTGGTACTGTCCCGACGAGCCGGAGGTCTATGCCGACCAGCGGCCCGCCGAGGAGGAGCGGCTTTTCAAGTCGGAAGCCGTGGAGGAGGAGATCGCCCGCGTATGCGGTCTGCTGACCAACGAACGCCTGCGCTGGATGTTCGCCAACTGCTTCCCCAACACACTCGACACCACGGTCCACTACCGCGAGGATGAGGAGGGCAACCCCTCGACCTATGTCTATACGGGCGATATCCCGGCCATGTGGCTCCGCGATTCGGGAGCGCAGGTGTGGCCCTACGTACAACTCTGCACGAAGGATCCGGCCCTGCAGAAGATGATCGCCGGGGTGATCCGCCAGCAGATGCGGCTGATCACGATCGACCCCTACGCCAACGCCTTCAACGACGGCCCGACGGGTGCCGGAGAGGATGTCGGCTATCCGGGGCACGTGCAGAGCCCGTGGGTCTTCGAACGCAAGTGGGAGATCGACTCGCACTGCTATCCGATCCGCCTGGCCCACCACTACTGGAAGACCACGGGCGATGCGTCGGTCTTCGACCCAACGTGGGTCGAGGCCATGCGCGCCATCCTCGCCACGCTGCATGAGCAGCAGATGAAAGAGGGCCCGGGCGACTACACCTTCCTGCGCGTCACGGACCGCCAGTTGGATACGCGCTGCCACGTCGGGCGCGGCAACCCCGTGAAGCCCGTAGGGCTGATCGCGTCGGCATTCCGCCCCTCGGACGACGCCACGACCTTCGGGTTCCTCATCCCGTCGAACTTTATGGCCGTAACGTCGCTCCGGAAAGCTGCAGAGATCCTCGCAACGGTGAACGGCGAAGCGGAGCTGGCCGCCGAGTGCACGGCCCTGGCCGACGAAGTGGCCGCCGCCCTGCAGCAATACGCCGTGGTGGAGCATCCGAAATACGGGCGGATCTACGCCTTCGAGGTGGACGGTTTCGGCAGCGTGCAGTTGATGGACGACGCCAACGTGCCGTCGCTGCTGGCAATGCCCTACCTGGGCGATGTCGAGCGCACGGACCCCGTCTACGAAAACACGCGCCGCTTCGTCTGGAGCACGGACAATCCCTACTTCTGGCGCGGCGAAGCCGGGGAGGGGATCGGAGGCCCGCACATCGGCGTCGAGATGATCTGGCCCATGAGCATCATGATGCGCGCCTTCACCTCGACGGACGACGCCGAGATCCGCGACTGCCTCTGCCAGCTCGTCACCACCGACGCCGGGACAGGCTTCATGCACGAATCCTTCTCGCGGCACGATGCCGCGAACTTCACCCGGGCATGGTTCGCCTGGCAGAACACCCTGTTCGGCGAGCTGATCCTCAAACTGGTGAACGACGGAAAAATCGATTTGTTGAACTCCATAAACTGATAACCGAACCGCATGAAAAAGATTTGGATCCTGGCCTGCGCGCTCGCGGCAGCGGCCTGCTGCGAAGCGCCGCAGGAGGGTGCACAGACCCGCCCCTCGGAGTATGTCACGACACTGATGGGCACGCAGTCGGAATTCGCCCTCTCGACGGGCAACACCTACCCGGCCGTGGCGCTGCCGTGGGGCATGAACTTCTGGACGCCGCAGACGGGGCGGATGGGTGACGGCTGGGCCTACACCTACAACGCCCACACGATCCGCGGGCTGAAGCAGACCCACCAGCCCTCGCCGTGGATCAACGACTACGGACAATTCGCCGTAATGCCCGTGCGCGGCAACGACAAACTCGACGAGGAGTCGCGCCAGAGCTGGTTCTCGCACCAGGCCGAGGTGGCAAAACCCTATTATTATTCGGTCTACCTGGCCGACCACGACATCGTGGCCGAGGTGACCCCCACGGAGCGGGCCGCCATCATGCGTTTCACCTTCCCCGAAAGCCGCGAGAGCGGGGTGGTTATCGACGCCTTCGACCGCGGTTCGCGCGTGGAGACCCTCGACGACCGCACCGTGGCCGGATACACGACGCGCAACAGCGGCGGCGTCCCCGACAATTTCCGCAACTGGTTCGTCATCCGCTTCGACAAGCCCTTCGATGCGGTGGAGCTTACGGACAGCCCCTCTTCCTACCGGGCCGGGAGCCGGCCGCTGTACCCCGAGGGCGGAAAGTCGGTCGAGGGAGATCACGCCGTAGCGAAGGTGCACTTCGCGACCGTGCGCGGCGAGCAGGTCACGGCACGCATCGCCTCGTCATTCATCTCCGCGGAGCAGGCCGTGCGCAACCTCGAAAGCGAGTTGGGGCAGGATGACTTCGAAACCGTGAAGTCGAAGGCGCAGGCCCGCTGGGACGAGGTGCTGGGACGCATCGAGGTCGAGGGCGGCAGCGTCGACCAGCTGCGCACCTTCTACTCGTGCCTCTACCGCTCGACGCTCTTTCCGCGCAAGTTTTATGAGATCGATGCCGAAGGCAACCCGGTCCACTACAGCCCCTACAACGGCGAGGTGCTCCCCGGATACATGTACACCGACACGGGCTTCTGGGATACGTTCCGCTGTCTGTTCCCGCTGCTGAACCTGGTCTACCCGTCGGTCAACGCCGAGATCCAGGCCGGACTGGCCAACACCTGGCGCGAAAGCGGCTTCCTGCCCGAATGGGCCTCGCCCGGACACCGCGGCTGCATGGTGGGCAACAACTCGGCTTCGGTCGTCTCGGATGCCATCCTCAAGGGCGTGACCCCGGCCGAAGATGTCGAGGCGCTTTACGAGGCGATGCTGAGCGGCCGCACGAAGGTTCACCCGACCATATCGTCGACCGGACGCCTCGGACACGAATACTACAATACGCTCGGATACGTACCCTACAACGTCGGGATCAACGAGAACGTCGCCCGCACGCTGGAGTACGCCTACGACGACTGGTGCATCGCGCAGGTGGCCGCGAAACTGGGCCGCACGGAGGATGCCGCGATGCTCGAAAAGGCGGCGCAGAACTACCGCAACGTCTTCGATGCCGAGACCAAACTCATGCGCGGCCGCAACGAAGACGGCTCGTTCCAAACGCCGTTCAGCCCCTACAAGTGGGGCGATGCCTACACCGAAGGCAACGCCTGGCACTACACCTGGTCGGTATTCCACGACGTCGAGGGACTGGCCGACCTGATGGGCGGCAAAGCCGAATTCTCGAAAATGCTGGATTCGGTGTTTGTCGTGCCGCCGATCTATGACGACAGCTACTACGGAGTGCGCATCCACGAGATTACGGAGATGCAGGTGGCCAACATGGGCAACTACGCCCACGGCAACCAGCCCGCACAGCACATGATCTACCTCTACGACTATGCCGGTGAGCCGGCGAAGGCGCAGTATTGGGTGCGTGAGGTGATGAACCGCCTCTACAAGGCGCAGCCCGACGGCTATTGCGGCGACGAGGACAACGGCCAGACTTCGGCCTGGTATGTCTTCTCGGCCCTGGGGTTCTATCCCGTCTGCCCGGGAGCCGACGAGTATGCCGTCGGCGCCCCGCTGTTCCGCCGTGCGACGATCCATCTGGAGAACGGCCAAAAGATCGAGATCGAGGCCCCGAAAAACACTCCCGCGAACCGCTACGTCGGCACGATGTCGGTCGACGGCAAGGCCCAGGCCGAACCCTTCCTCCGCTACTCGGTGCTAAAGGATGGTGCCACGGTGCGTTTCGACATGCAGGCAGAACCGGCCGCAAAATAGCGACGGATCTTCCGACAAAGACAGTTCCCGACCTCCCGAACAGGAGGTCGGGAACTGTTTTTCCGGCCTTCGTCATTACCCGGATTCCGGTTTTCCGTACCATGATCACCGTTCGGGGCTCCACACCATCCGAACCCGGGAATTTTTCACTATATTTGAACCAACCAAAAGATCCGGCCATGGAACAGATCGTCAAATTCGACCACATCTACCAGTACAACGAATCGCGGGGCGTCGAGACCCTGCACCCGTTGGTGAGCGTCATCGACTTCTCGACGTGCGGGGCCGCCCGCTACCAGCGCGAAGTCTACGGATTCTACACGATCTATCTCAAGGAGGTGAAGTGCGGCGACCTCCGCTACGGCCGCAACTACTACGACTATCAGGAGGGAACGCTCGTCTTCCTCGCACCGGGGCAGGTCATCGGATACGAGGACAACGGCCAGACCTACCAACCCAAAGGCTGGGCGCTGCTGTTCCACCCCGACCTGCTGCGCGGCACCTCGCTCGGACGCAACATATCCGCCTATACGTTCTTCTCCTACGAGGTCAACGAGGCCCTGCACCTCTCCGAACAGGAGCGCGGCGTGGTGCTCGACTGCCTGCGCAACATCCGCTCGGAGCTGCAGCACGCCATCGACAAGCACAGCCGCACGCTCATCGTTTCGAACATCGAGCTGCTGCTCAACTACTGCACGCGCTTCTACGAACGGCAGTTCATCACCCGCGGGCATGTCAACCGCGACGTCCTGACGGGATTCGAACGCCTGCTCAACGACTACTTCGCGGGCGACAGGCCCCAGCGCGACGGGGTTCCGACGGTCCGCTGGTGCGCCGAACAGCTCCACCTCTCGGCCAACTACTTCGGGGATCTGGTCAAGAAGGAGACCGGGAAATCGGCCCAGGAGTACATCCAGTTGAAGGTGATCGAGATCGCCAAGGAGCGCATTTTCGAACCCGGGCGTTCGATCAGCGAGGTCGCCTACGGACTCGGATTCCGCTACCCGCAGCACTTCACCCGTCTGTTCAAGAAGGTGGTGGGGTGCTCGCCCAACGAATACCGTTCGGTCCACTGACCGCGAGGGGGGGGGAGAGAAGGAGAGAAGGAGAGGCGGCACTCCGCCGCACCACCGCACCTCACGGCAAACGGGAGAGGCGGATCGCCTAACGGAGCAACCGCCCAACCGCCCGACAGCCCGGCAGCCTGACGGAACACCAGAACAACGGAGCCCCCTCCGAAAAATTCCCAAAAAACCCTTCCGGCGAACGGAAGGGTTTTCCACACACAAACATTAACAATACAAACAATGCGATGGCTGAATTCCCGGTTCATTGTTGCTGAGACAAAGGTCGGGGAAAAACGGCAACCGTACAATCACCACATTTAGGTATTTTGTTGATTGATCCGGACAATTTATCACCCGGGAGGGCATCGTCCCGGCCATTTTATTTTGTAATTCAAAATAATGCACTATCTTTGCAAGCGAATTCCAACGACCGGACGACCGTTCGGTTTCAGAAAATCTCATTGAACGGAACATATATGCAAGATCTGAAAGCGCTCGAAGGTAAAACTCTTGCCGAATTGCGCGAAATAGCAAAGGCTATCGGCATCGGGAACGTGATGGTGAAAAAGCGCGAACTGATAGAAAAAATCGCAGGTACGGCTGCGGAATCCCCGGCGGAAACGGCTGCAGCAGCCGAAACGGCATCGACGGAGGCCCCGGCAACGGCGGAGACTCCGGCTGCCGAAGAGGCGCCGAAAGGCAAACGCGGACGGCGCCCCCGTCTGGCGAAAGCCGAGAATGCCGCAGACAAGCGAGCCTCTGAAGATCGTGCGGAAGAGGCCCCGGAGACCGGGAAAGCCCCCCGGCAGCAGGAAAAGGGCCCGAGAGGCCGGAAAGCCACAGCCGTCGAACCCGAACTCCCGATAGAGCCCGCAACGCTTCCGGAAGAGACTCCGGCGTCGGATTCCACCGGGGCTGCCGACCACGCCCCCGCTGCGGAGGAGGTGAAAGCCGAACCCAAGCGCCGGGGCCGCAAACCCAAATCGCAACAGAATCAGCCGCAGGCCGACAAGGCCCCGCAGACGGGTTCCGGCGAGGCGGCCCCGCAAAACGAGCAAAACACCCGTCCCGTCGAGGAGGAGGTCATCACGAAGGATGATTTCGCCGGGGAGATCGAGGGCGAAGGCGTCCTGGAGATCATGCCCGACGGCTACGGATTCCTGCGCTCGGCCGACTACAACTACCTCAATTCCCCGGACGACGTCTACGTCTCGCCCTCGCAGATCAAACTCTTCGGGCTGAAACCCGGCGATACGGTCAACGGCGCCATCCGACCCCCGAAGGAGGGTGAAAAATACTTCCCGCTGGTGCGCGTGAACGAGATCAACGGACTGAAACCCGAATACATCCGCGACCGCGTGCAGTTCGAATACATGACGCCGCTCTTCCCGAGCGAGAAGTTCTGCCTCACGGGAAACGGCCACAACAACATGTCGACACGCATCGTCGACCTCTTCTCGCCGATCGGAAAGGGTCAGCGCGCCCTGATCGTCGCCCAGCCCAAGACGGGTAAGACGATGCTGCTGCAGTCGATCGCCAACGCCATCGCGGACAACCACCCCGAGGTCTACATGATCGTGCTGCTGATCGACGAACGACCCGAGGAGGTGACCGAAATGGCCCGCAACGTCAAGGCCGAAGTCGTCGCCTCGACCTTCGACGAACAGGCCTCGCGCCACGTGAAGGTCGCAGAAATGGTCCTCGAAAAGGCCAAGCGCATGGTCGAATGCGGCCACGACGTCGTGATCTTCCTCGACTCGATCACCCGCCTGGCCCGCGCCTACAACTCCGTGCAACCGGCTTCGGGAAAGGTCCTCTCGGGAGGTGTCGACGCCAATGCCCTGCACAAGCCCAAGCGCTTCTTCGGCGCCGCACGCAACACCGAAGAGAAGGGTTCGCTGACGATCATCGCCACGGCCCTCATCGATACCGGTTCGAAGATGGACGAGGTGATCTTCGAGGAGTTCAAGGGTACGGGAAACATGGAGCTGCAGTTGGACCGCAAACTGGCCAACAAGCGCGTCTACCCGGCCGTCGACGTTATCGCATCGGGTACGCGCCGCGAAGACCTGCTGCTGCCCCGCGACGTGATGAACCGCACGTGGGTGCTGCGCAAATACCTCTCGGACATGACGCCCGTCGAAGCCATGGAGTTCCTCCAGAAGCAAATGGGGCTGACCGACACCAACGAGGAGTTCCTCGCCACGATGAACCACTGATCCGAATACCGAAAGGAGAGAAATGCGTCGCATGAAAAGGCTGATTCTGTTGGGTTTGGGTCTGGTTATCTCCAGCGTTGCTTTCGGCTGGGGACAGAAGGGCCACGACGTTACGGCCGCCATTGCCGAAAACCACCTCACCAAAAAAGCGGCAAAGGCCGTCCATCGGATTCTGGACGGGCAGTCGCCGGTCTACTGGTCGAACTGGATGGACAACGCCAGCCACACGCCCGAATACGCCTCGACAAAGACGTGGCACTACCTGAATGTCGACGAAGGGCAAACCTTCGACGAGGCGCGGCGCATTCCGGAAGGAGATGTGCTGAAAGCTGTCACGGAGATCACCGAACGGCTCCGCGCAGGCGGGCTGACCCCCGAAGAGGAGGCCGTGAACCTCAGGATGCTGATCCACCTGGTCGGCGACATGCACTGTCCGATGCACCTGGGGCGGTTGAGCGATCTGGGCGGCAACCGACGTGAGGTGCGCTTCTTCGGCCGCAAAACGAACCTCCATTCGGTCTGGGATACGGACCTCCCGGAAGCAGGACACAAGTGGGGATACACGGAGTGGCAGCAACAGATCGACCGGGCGTCGAAGGCCGAACAGCAGGAGATCACGGCCGGAACACCCGCCGACTGGGCCCGGGAAACCCATGCAATCTGCACCGAGGTTTACGATGCCACACCCGAGGGAACGGCGATCTCCTACGACTATGTGGCGCAATTTACGCCGGTTGTCGAACGGCAGCTGCTGCGGGCCGGGCTTCGGCTGGCACATCTGCTGAACGGAATCTACCGATAAACGCCCCCGGCCCCCCGACCCCCGGAACCGCCTGAAACAGTCTGAAACAGTCTAAAACAGCTCGAAACAACCTGAAACAGCCCTGGAACACGTCCCAGACATACCCGGAACAGTCTGAAACAGCCCAAAACATCTCCGGAACACGTCCGAAACAAAAAATTCCCGCCGATCCGAGAATCCGGCGGGTATTTTTTCATCCAACCGGAAAATCGGTAACAAAATCCGGAATCCGGTTGTGCGGAAATTCCCGTTTTCGGACTATCTTTGTATCGGCAACCCGGAAAGAGCCCCGCCACACAAACGGAATAGCGATGACTGCAGAGACAAATCCCGATCGACAGGCTGTCGAACGCCTCCTCGCCGAGGGGTGTTCGTGCGTCATCCGCAACGGTGAGACGATGCGGTCGTTCCACCAGCGGGGTGTGAGCGATCTTTGGCAGCTGCTGCACGAGGAGCCTGCGCTGCTGCGCGGGGGATTCATCGCCGACAAGGTCGTCGGGAAGGGTGCCGCGGCGCTGATGGCGGCCGGAGGCGTGCGGGGCGTCTATGCCCGGGTGCTGAGCCGCCCGGCCCTCGAACTGCTCCAACAGGCCGGAATCCCCGTGGAGTACGAACGCCTCGCTGCGAACATCATCAACCATGCGGGTGACGGAATCTGCCCCGTGGAGAGTCTCTGCGCCGATGCCCGGACTCCGGAGGAGTGCCTGCCCCGCATCGGGGAGTTCGTCCGCCGGATGAAGGCCCGGCAATCGGAACGACAACACGAAAAAACAACAGGACGGCAAGGAGCCGGAAAAGAGGCTCCACACAACGGAATCGACTTGAATCTTTAATGGATATAAATATGGCAACCAACTCCGTTTCACTCTATTCGCTGGAATACAACCAGGCGAAAACCTATGGAATCGCAGCCCTCTTCATCGCCGGGAACATCGCCCTGCCGCAATTGTGCCACCTCGTGCCGGCCGGCGGCCCGATGCTTCTGCCGATCTACTTCTTCACGCTCGTCGCCGCCTACAAGTACGGCTGGAAAGTCGGGCTGCTGACCGCCGTGGCATCGCCCCTCATCAACTCGGCACTCTTCGCCATGCCCGCAGCCGCTGCGCTCCCGGCCATCCTCACAAAATCCATCCTGCTGGCCGCTGCCGCAGGATTCACAGCCCGCCGCTTCCGCAGCGTCTCACTGCCGCTGCTCCTCGGCGTGGTGCTCTTCTACCAGCTCTTCGGATCGGCCGTCGAATGGGCTCTCTCCGGAAGCCTCGCCGTCGCCCTGCAGGATTTCCGCATCGGAATCCCCGGGATGCTCCTGCAAATCGTCGGCGGGTACCTCCTCATCAAACACCTCAAATAACCATGTTCGGCAGGATCGCCATGCTTACGCTACTCGTACAGGTTGCAACCCCCGGATCCGGCTGCGCCGCAAATCCCGAAAAGAAGAGCGCAGAAACCGCTCCCGCCAAGGTCTACATGACCCGCGACATCTCACCCGCAGGTTTGAAAGCCGTCTATGAGGCCCTCGGAAGGAAAGCAATCGGCAAAAAAGTCGCCGTGAAACTCTCGACCGGAGAGCCCGGAGGACACAACTTCCTCCAGCCCGCACTGATCGGCGAGTTCGTCCGTTCGATCGACGGCACGATCGTCGAGTGCAACACCGCATACGGCGGCGGGCGCGCCGCAACGGCCGACCACCTCAAAGCCGCCGCCGACCACGGGTTTACGGCCATCGCCCCGGTCGATATCATGGATGCCGACGGAGAGGTGCGCCTGCCCGTCAAGGACGGCCGACACCTCGCATACGATATCGTGGGGTCGCACTTCCCGGAGTACGACTTCACCGTCGTGCTCTCCCATTTCAAGGGGCACATCATGGGCGGATTCGGCGGCGCCATCAAGAATATCGCCATCGGAATCGCCTCCTCGGCCGGAAAGGCCTGGATACACTCCGCAGGCAAAACCACCGACGTCAGCAAGGTCTGGGGAGACCTGCCCCCGCAGGACGACTTCCTCGAATCGATGGCCGAAGCCGCCAAGGCCATCGTCGACCACTGCGGAGACCGGATTCTCTACATCAGCGTGATGAACAACCTCTCGGTCGACTGCGACTGCGACGCAGATCCCGAACCGCCCCGCATGGCCGATATCGGCATCCTCGCATCGCTGGACCCCGTGGCGCTGGACAAGGCGTGCGTAGACCTGGTTTACGCCTCGTCCGACGAAGGCAAGGTCCATCTGATCGAACGAATGGAGTCGCGCAACGGCATCCACACACTCGAACACGCCGAGGCCCTCGGCATCGGATCGCAGCAATACGAGCTCGTCGATCTGGACAAGTAGGGGAGGCGCTCCGGCGGATCCGCCGGGCTGCAGCCGAAGATGATGCGCTGCCGGGATTGCGGTCCCGGGGCGCATTTTTTACGGAGGAGGAGGGACGGATCCCCGTCGGCAGGCCCCGTCGGCGGATCCGGCAGGAAAACGGGAGAAAAGACCCGGGGGGGGGAAAACAGAAGGAAAAGGGCATGAGGGCGGAGAGGGAAAGCCTTCCGGGACTCCAAAGCGAGAAAAAAAGGGGAGGCAGTCCGGAATTCCCGGCAAAGCCCCCCCGTTTCTCCAGGATCAGATCCTGCGGCGTTTCTCCGGGGTCAGATGCCCTCATGGGCGCAGACCCGGCCCAGCTTGGTCTCCACGATCCGGGAAATGGCGTACTCCAACGCCTCGTCGCCGTCCGCACCGCTCACGGTGAAGAACTTCCCCTGCGGCGAACAATACTGCACCGTGCTGACCGCATCGCACGACACGGTATCACAGACGATCACCGCGTCGATCTCCGATTCGCGAACCAGCATCGCATTGTAAAAGGCCAGCAACTGACGCGGCGAACTCATCGGCGGAATCAACTGCAGACCCGCCTGCTCCCCGGGAGCAACCAGCGTCGAAGTCAGTTTCAGGGAATAACGTTCGGCAATGCGGTCGGCAATTTCGGCCGGAACTCCATATAAAAGAATATTCATCGTTTTCTGTTTTTTGTGGAAAGGCAGGGCTGAGTTCCTCAAACGGCGAATCGAGGTCCGTACAGCAACTGCGGCACAACTCCTCCGCCCAACCTTTCCGGGTTATCCATTCACCGGCCCGGCTTCGCACGAATGTTCCGAAAAATCCATAATCGGCACCCTGCGACCCCGAAAACCGGCATCGTCTCTCATTTCCAAAGGTTCGTTCAGGCCCGAAACCGGATGCCCATCCCCCGGGGCACAACGGTATCGAATCGACTTGGCAGGTCTTCTGACTGACTCCCGTTCCGAAGCCTTCCCGATCCCGAAGGATCAGTGGCCGAGATACTCGGAACGTCTGCGGAGTTTCACAGCAGCGGGACTGTTCGGGACTTGCACCCGATTCCCTTTTCATTCCCTCCCCGCACGGGGAGTTGGAAACCAAATCCGGGGCAAAGATAACGCTTAATACCCGAAAAACAAACCCCCAGGTCGGAAAATATCACCCGATCGGCCTCCCAGCATCCTGAGAGGCCGTTTGACAGGCCGCCCGAAAAGCCCGATTTGCACACTTCACGGCAATTTCGTATCTTCGGACTCTCGATAGAACCCGACGACATGATGAAACCCCGGAGATACGGAATCCTTCTTTTCGGATGGCTGTTCGCAGCATGTTCCGCAGGCTCGCAGTCGGCCGAAACGCTCGCTCGCGCCGAAGCTCTCGTGACACAGGCCCCCGACAGCGCGCTGCTCCTGCTCCAAAGCCTGGAGAACGACTCGTTCCGAAGCCGGGCCGAACACGCCCGCTACGCCCTGCTCTACGCCGAAGCCGCCGAACGAACCGATCGGCCCGAAGAGGCCGAAAACAACGACTCGCTGCTCCGCATCGCCTGGGAGTATTACCGAGAACGGCCAAACGAAATCCGGGCCATCTGCAAAACACGCTACTACCAGGGACGAAGCCGCTTGAGACAGGGTGACAAACCCGGAGCCCTGCGCATGTTCCTCAAGGTCGAGGAGCAACTCCGCACGATCGACGAACCCTATTACCTCGGACTGCTCTATCTGCGGATCGGAGGCGTATACCGTGCCGAACTGAATTTCGTGACCGCATACCGATATTATAAGGAGGCCCGCGACCTCTTCATGCGCTCGGAGAACCCCCGGCAAACCACCGAAGCCCTGCTCGGAATGAGCACCTCGGCACTGCGGATGCGCGATCTGGGACGTGCACGCCGCGACTGCTCGATGGCTCTCGAACTGGCTGACGACCTCCATGACGATACCCTCGTGCGGCGGAGCCTCGGGCTCCTGGCCACCCTCTACACCGTCTCGGAAAACGATCGGATTCCCGACGACCTGCGGCAACGTATCGAACACTCCGTCCGCAACGACACCACGGCCGCAGGACGCTGCACGATGGCTCAGACTCAACTCTTCCGCAACAGACCCGACAGCGCCCGATACTACCTCCGGCTCGCAGAAAAGGCCGGAGCCGATGACGATGTCCGACCCATGCTCGAATACACCGCCTATCGGATCGAAGCCCGTGCCGGAGATTACAGGGAGGCGGCACGAAAGATCGACCGATTCATCTTCCTGAACGATTCGCTCACACGGACCGCCCTGCAAACCTCCGCCGGAATGATCGAAAAGGAGTATTTCCGCGAACGCGCGGCTTTCGCCGACTACCGGATGCAGATCCGACGCACGTGGGAACACGTCGTGGCGGGAACTCTGCTGCTGCTGCTCGGTATTGCCGGGCTCCTCGTCCGGCAGCGCATGAGAATTCACAAGGAACGCGGCGAACGACACCTGCTGCTCATCCGCGAAGCCGAGGCCGAATACCGGAACCTATCCCGCAAACTCGCGCAGAGAGACCTCGCCGAAGCCCGGATGAAAGGACTTATCGCTTCGCGGTTCGACATCGTGGACCGGCTCGGCAAAACACTCTACGAACGCGAAAACACCGTGGCCGGGCAGGCGGCCATGACCCGCGAGGTGAAACGGCTGATCGAAGGTTTTGCCGAAAACGGAGACATGCTCCAGGAACTGGAACAGATCGTCGACATGGCTCACGACGAGGTCATGCAGAAACTCCGCCGCAACTTCCCCAAAATGAAGGAGGCCGACGTGCGCCTGCTGTGCTACATCTTCGGAGGGTTCTCGCCGCAGGTCATCAGCCTCTTCATGGAGGAGAGCGTCGCCAATGTCTACGCCCGCAAATCAAGATTGAAATCACGAATCAAAGCATCCGAAGCACCCGATCGGGAGCTGTTTTTGACCCTGCTCGGGCCTGTGTCAGACGGGTGTTAGATTCAAACCGCAGACACATCGCCAAACATCTGGTTATCAGCGCTGTTTTTTGAAAAGTGTTAGATCGGAGGATCCGTTGCGCAACTCGTAAACGCAACGGATCCGCTACTTTTGCATCCGGAAAACCAAGATCACGATCCCCGGATCTCAGGTAACCACAAAGCCAAAACTTGAAAAAACATGCGCAAAAACATTATTAGCATTCTGACTACACTCCTGGCCGGTACACTGCTGTTTACGGCCTGCGACAAAAAAGAGGCCGATCCCAACGAAAAGGATGCCGTAGCCCGTATCAGCGTGGTCGACGAAAAAGGAAAACCCCAAGGCGGCGTCCCCATCCTCATATACGACGAAGCCGGATACGAAAAATTCCAGAAAGACCGCAATACCGAACCGAAAGGATTTACACTCACCCTCCCGAACGGTACGGTCAACATCCGACTCCCTTATCAGGAGTGGTTCTCGACCGGAAACCGACAGGTGACCTTCGTCATCCGCGAGGAGACCGATCCCGACAACTACCGCATCTGGGCCATCGGCCGCACGGTAAAGGCCGGATCCCGCATACAGGTCGAATTCAAACTGGACCGGACTCCCGCTGCGCCGAATGAACCCGTCGGGACCCTGCTCGACCTGTTCGACGAAAACAACGGACAGACGCTCTTCGGAAATGCCGTCTATCTCGATGCCGAACACAATCTCGTCGGTGCCGACCGCTATTCGTTCGTCGATGCCGGCGCCGTGGCCGGACTGGAGGCCCTGGGTATGCTGAAACTCGACGGCTTCAAGGACAAAATCCCGGCTCAACTCCAGCATGGATACTTCGTCTGCAAGGATATCTCGCTGATGGAGTTCCCATCCGGGAAATGGGCCATGGCCGTGGCGTCCGAATATGCGAAGATCCACATCGCTGAGTGGATAACCAGGGACGAAAAAATCGTCGGAGCCAAACTCCGCTATTCGCTCCAGAAACTCGAAGACGGAGATCTGCCGAAATGGGGCGAGGTCTACAACGTGAAACTCGCCGGAGAACGGAACGTGACGATTCCCCTCCCCGCAACAGCCTCCGATACCGAATGCGCCCCGCGGGGGGATGCTGCCCTGAACTTCAGCTATGCGGCAGACCATGTGACGGTCAGAATTACGGATCCCGCGGCGGCAATCGGTAAAGAGTATCGTTTCGCCATCCGATCGGGGGCCTGCTACACCGAGGCAAAACTCAAAATCTCGGAATAAATCCGAAACAGAAAACAGATAAAATACCATACCTTCGGGGGAGGTCATTCGGGCCGATTTGTCAATATCGAGGAGAGAGAGCCGCCAGTCGGCGGTAAAACGTGTGGGACTTTGCCGACAACGACCGAACGCTACCGATGATCCCGAAGGTATTTTTTTCTGAATTCCAATTCCATTCCCGGCAGCGTCTGTCTCACGGTCTCCTCTTCGGCACACAATGCTCAAGGTCCGGTTTCCGGACCGGAAATACCCGAAAATCACCGTCGACATGCTTTTCCTGATGCTGCTCGCCCTGCTACGAATGATTGCCAGAACGGGATTCCAGAAATCGGCACGATAATGACGCCGAAACACGAACCGAAGGTGGCCCGACCCGGGACACCGGAACAAAACAGATCGCAGAAGAGGTGAGAACAGGAGGGGTGCCCCTTCGAAAAAATCCTGTCAGAGAAGGGGCCCGGAAAAATCACAGCAATCGGACCGTTTTGCCTTCATTTTTCGCCATCTTTACAGAATATAGGATGCGGTTCGGCATAGTCAAACTTGAAAACGCGGTTTTCGTTTGCCTCTGCGCTCACCTTTCACTATCTTTACAGAATATAGGATGCGGTTCGGCATAGTCAAACCTGAAAACGCGGTTTTCGTTTGCCTCTGCGCTCACCTTTTCGTATCTTTGCCGTATGAATCGTCCGTCCGACCATACGGCCCGGGATTTTACCGCCACACTGCCCGCTGCCGACTACATCGCCCGTTTCCGCGATGCGGAGCGTTTTGCCGCCTGCTGCCGGGCCTGCCCCAACTACGGCCGCAGCTGGGCCTGCCCGCCCTTCGGATTCGACATGGACGACTACCTCGCAGGCTATCGAACGGCTTTGATCATCGCTACGAAAATAACACCCTCACAAACCGGTCTTCCCTTCAGTGAAGCCGGACGGCTCTTCCGACCCGAACGGGTGCGGCATGAACGCCGCCTGCTGGAGTTGGAACGCCGCTACGAAGGCCGCGCCTTCGCCTATGCCGGAACGTGTCTCTACTGCCCGGAGGGATGTTGCACCCGTCCCGCAGGGGCTCCGTGCCGACATCCGGAGTGGGTGAGGCCCTCGCTCGAAGCCTGCGGTTTCGACCTCTGCCGCACAACCGGAGAACTGTTCGGAATCCCGCTGCTGTGGAGCCGCGACGGACGGATCCCCGAATACCTGATGCTCGTAAGCGGCTTTTTCCACAACGCCGAACACATCGACTGGGAGGAATGAAACGCCTGGCAATCATATTTTCAGGAATTTGCGCTTTGGTCGCAGTGGGGTGTTCGGAGCCCGGAGAGCCCCATGCCTCGGTCGACGGCTTCCTGGCCGTGGAGCATCCCGACAGCGCCCGGCGGCTGTTGCTGGCAATGAATACGGAGCGGATGAGCCGCAATGACCGGGCCCGGTGGTCGCTGGTGCTGGGGCTCGCCGAGGTCTCCTCGGGTGATACGCTTTCCGGCAAACAGGCTCTCGACCGGGGAATGCACTACTACGACCGCCACGGTTCGGCGGACGAACGGGCCGCGGCGTGGTACACCTACGCCCAGGCGCACGTCAAAACGGGCAATCTGGAGGAGGGAATCCGGGGCTATACCCAGGCGGCGATTCTGGCCGAAGAGGCCCTGGCCGCCAGGTCGTCCGACGATTCGCTGCGGCGGAGGACCGAGACGCTGCTTGTGGCCGTCTACCATACATTGGGGTTACTCTATTTCGAGCAGGGATACGACGCCGTGGAGCCCTTCGCGAAGGCCGTCGAGGCGGCCCGCGCCAACGGCAACACGGAGCAGGAGGGTTACAGCCGTTTCATGCTGGCCTCATCGTATTGTGCCAACGGGGATTACGAACAGGCCGTAAAGACGCTGGAGCCGCTGGTCGCGGCGGCCGATACAATTCCGTTCCGCTACTTCGCCCAGCAGATCCGCCTGCAGAACCTCGTGTTCCACACCTACCTCGGGGACTGGACGCCCGAGCAGCTGTTGGCCGCACGCGACAGCGTCGATCTCGACGTGATCCGCAAAGCGCCCCTGTCCTACGGAACAGCCGCCTCGGAAGATACCGGGCGTTCGTTCTACGACGTCGCCTCGGCGATCATCTTCCAGCGCGACGGGCAGCTCGACTCGGCCCGCTACTACATAGAAATGTCGCTCGACTGCCGGGATACGTTCCATCAGGGGAGCGTCGGGCTGTTTAATCTGGCTGCGGGGATTTACCACGACCTGAGCGACGAGGCCCGGGCCTACGACTACATGCAGCAGTATGTCGCGGTGAAGGATTCGCTTTTCGAGGCGCAGCGCGGGGCGCAGGTCGCCGAACTCGAACGCCGCTACCGCACGGCCAACGAAGTGGCGCTGCGCGAGGCGTCGCTGCACTATCGGATGTGGATCCTGGGGCTGGCGGCCGTACTGGTCGTGATGGTGGCTGTATGGGTTGTTGTCAGCTACCGCCGCAAGCTGCGCCGCCGCAGCGAACAGTTGAGCGAGTTGCTGGCCCTTGTGGACTCCTACCGGGAGTCGCACGACAGCCTCACGTCGCGGCTTGATGCGTCGGATGCCCGCGAAGCGGCCTTGAAACGCCTGCTCGAAGGGCGTGTGGCTGCCGTGCGCGACATTGCAGCGACGTATTACACCTTCGGCGAGGGTGAGCGGCTGACGGCCAAGATGCGCGACCTGGCGTTGAGTCCCGCGGTGCTGGCCGACGTGGTGGACATGGCCGACCTGTACAGCGACCGGGCCGTTACGCGCCTCCGCGAGCAATTCCCGGACTGGACGGCCCGCAACTACGACTTCGCGGCGCTGGTCATCGCCGGATTTACGCCGCAGGAGATCTGCGTCATGCTGGGCATGTCGCTCAACAGCGTCTATTCGCTCAAATCGAAACTCAAGCGACGTATCGCCGAATCCAATGCGGTGGACAGGGAGCTCCTGCTCGGATTGTTTTCGTAGATGAATGCCGGCGGGGAAGGGTGCGCGAAGCCGGGTAAGGTATTTCAGGGGCAAAGTAAGATTTTTCTTGAATATGCTCATTGGAAATCAACTCGATGCGATTTGTCGGGTAAGATTCGGATTGTGCCGGTAAGGCCTGTTCGGTGGTAACTTTGCGATACGAATCAACTCCTTCGAAAATCGCAAAACCATGAAGAATAACTGGCTGTCCACACTTCTGATTCCGGTGGCGATCCTGCTGACCCTCGCCACCGCCGAAGCCCAAACTAACACACCTTCCGATATTGTGATCCGCGGGCGGATCCTCGATACTTCGGCCGCGCCCGTTGCAGGAGCCGCCGTTGTGCTGTTCGACCGCGACTCCGCCTACCTCGATGCCGTTGCCTCGGGGGCCGACGGGCGTTTCGAGATCCGCTCCGCGGTGCGTCCCTACCGGTTGCAGATCCAGCACATTGCTTATGAACTGTACTGCGTCGAGTCCGACCGTCCCGATCTGGGCGACATCCGCCTGACGGAGACCGCCACAACGGTCGATGCCGTGGTGGTGC
>CALUMM010000019.1 GCA_944321755.1 uncultured Alistipes sp. | reverse complement strand
CGCGGCTATTTCGAGCGTCAGAACCCCGCGGCGCTGGAGGAGATCTCGGCCGTGATGCTCGAAACGGCCCGCAAGGGAATGTGGAGGGCTTCGGACGAACAGCTCGCGACGCTCGCCGCCCTTCACACCGGACTGGTCGACAAGCACGGCCCCTCCTGCTCGGGATTTGTCTGCGACAACGCCCGGCTGCGCGAGTTCGTCGCCTCGAAGAGCGCGCCCGAAGCCGCCCGCGCCTATGAACGGCAAATCCGCGAAGTGCGCGAAGCCTCCCTCGACACAAGGGACGGCACGGTGCTCAAACGCGAGGAGATCGCCCCCACTCACCGCACGACGACCCTTGTCAGCAATGCCGTGGTAGCCGTGCTGGTTGTCGGCGCCCTTGTGTTGCTGGTCTGGCTGGTGCGTCGGCGCCGCAAAAACATGGAACGGTAATGGAGAGCGTCGTTCTCGTCATGATGATCGTGGTCTGTTTCAATTATATCCTGAAGCAGACCTGGCGCAAGCCCTGGTTTGTGGCCCTGTCGGCCGCCGTGTGTGGGCTGTTCGTGGGGCTGATGTGGCCGTGGGCCATCGAGCAGTCGAAGAACCGGATCGCGGGCTGGCTCGCCGACACGTCGCTGATGCTCGACCTCGCGGTTGTCCTCACGCTGGAGGTCGCCCTGCAGATCGCCTTCTGCATCGTAGCCGCGCACATTCACACGGCGGGGCGCGTAAAGCCCTCCGTCGTGTGGGCCTACCGCCTGCTGCGCTGGTTCCCGGGGCTGCTGATCTTCCCGGTGCTCTTCAGCGTGCTCGTCGCCGCGATCTTCGCCCTGCCGGGCGTGTCGTTCCCGCTGACGGCCTGGTCGCTGGCCGCCGTCGTGGCGGTAGCGATTCCCCTCGGGCGTTGGGCGTTGAAGCGCCTCCTGCCCGAGAAGGAGATCCGCCTCGAAGTGCTCTTCCTCTCCAATGCGCTGATCGCCGTACTGGGCGTCGTCGCCACGGTCAACGGCCGCACGGCCGTCGCCGGCAATACGGCCGTCGACTGGGAGGCTTTGGGCGGGGTGACGGCCCTCGTTGCTGCGGGATTGCTGCTCGGGACCGCGGCCTTCCGCATGAAATCGAAACGCATGAACAAAAAACTGAAATAATGCCATGAATTACATCTCCGACATCCTTTACTGGATCTCGACCGGCCTGCTCGTGCCGGTCATCGTCCTGCTGATCTTCTTCTTCGGACGCTCGCTGCTCTTGATCGGCAGCTTCTTCGGGCAGTATCTCTCCATCCGCCGCACGGCCTCGCTCCTCGACCGGGAGCTCGACGCCCTTACTCCTGCGACGGTCGCAACGCTCGCGGACCGCCTCCCGGAGAAGAATCCTTCGCCGGTGGTCGTCTGCCTGAAGCGCCTGCTTGCGGCCCGCGACAATGCGCCCCTGCGCCAGCGTCTGCTTGCCGACTTCGAGATCGGGGCCGACCGCGACCTCGCGACCTCGAAGACCCTCGCCAAGATGGGCCCCATGCTCGGGCTGATGGGCACGCTTATCCCGATGGGCCCGGCCCTTGTGGGGCTCTCGACGGGCGACATCGCCTCGATGGCCTACAACATGCAGGTGGCCTTCGCCACGACGGTCGTGGGGCTGTTCTCCGCGGCGATCGGCTTCATCACCCAGCAGGTCAAACGGCGCTGGTACCTGCACGACATGGCCAACCTGGAGTATGTCGCCGATCTGTTGAACGCCAAAACGGATGCATGATGAGACGCCGCCTGCTGCAACACGACGGGGAGAGCGACCCGATGAGTGTCGTGAGCAACCTGTTCGACGTGGCGATGGTCTTCGCCGTGGCGCTGATGGTGGCCTTGGTCACACGGTACAACATGACCGAAATGTTCAGCCAGGAGGATTTCACGATGGTGAAGAACCCCGGCAGGGAGAACATGGAGATCATTACGAAAGAGGGCGAAAAGATCAACCGCTACACACCCTCGGAGGATCAGGATGCGCAGAGCGGCAAGCGCGGCCGGAAAGTCGGCGTGGCCTACGAGCTCGAAAACGGCGAGATCATCTACGTCCCGGAATAGCGGTCTTTTTCCGACAAGGGGGGGGTCCACTCATTTTTCCGGATCCCACCCCTTGGGTTGCACCATAATGAAGCCGCCGGAGGGACTTTGCCCAAGGCTTGCCGGACGGCAACTTGTCTTGACCTTGCGATCTCCTCCGGGGGCTTCTCTTTCCCCGGAACAAGAAACTTCTCACAAAAGCAGCCATACACCGATGATATACGGCTGCCGACCATATTCTCGCACCGCCGTTTCAAGCCTCCAGATCGTCGTGCCCTGCGAAAAATCGGAAGGACTCGTCGCCAAAATCATTGAGGCCGGGATACCCTGGTTTTGCTCGACCGGGATGTGGAAAACGTGGATACCAACCGCGTGCGGCTCAACAACCGAAAAGCAGACTGCCTCGACGACCCGGGAATTGACGCTCTGCGGAGCAATCCCCAACACTCCCGCAATTTGCATGGAGGCCCCGAATCTGCCGAACTTCAGCCGCTGCACCAACGGCACCGCCACAGGTCGAAAGTCTCCCGACGGACCGGTCTGCTCTCCGCCGAAGTAGGCAACCGCCGAATCCGAATCCGGATTCGGGCTCGGGTCCGGATTCGGGTTCGGATCCAGCCCCGCACAACTGCCGGGGAACGGAGATGCGCATCCACAAGGCCGGAAACGGTACGGTATCCGCGGCTCACCCGACACCCGGCCCGCATCCGGATCCCACGGAGCCGTCGACAAGCGAAAAGGGGGCTTCGGGAATTCCCGAAGCCCCCTTTTCCACGGGCCGAAATCCCGTTTACCGGGCGGATGAACCCCGCCAGAGGGCCGACATCTCTTCGAGAGTCTTGCCCTTGGTCTCGGGAACCCAGCGCCAGACAAAGAGGGCTGAAAGGAGTGACATCAGCGCATAGATGCAGTAAGTGCCGCCAACACTCCAGGCACTCAGCGACGGGAAGGTCGCCGAAACCAGGAAGTTCGAAATCCACTGCGCCGCCACGGCAATCGCCACGGCTTGCGAGCGGATCGTATTGGGGAAGATCTCCGCGATAAGCACCCAGCAGATCGGGCCCCACGACATCATGAACGATGCCGTGTAGAGGATGATGAAAACCAGCGCCGCAATCCCGATCGAATCGCTGAACGACAGCGTCGCAAGGGCCGCCATGCCGATCATCATGCCCGTCGAGCCGATCATCAGGAGCGGTTTGCGGCCCACGCGGTCGACCGTGAAGATCGCCACCACGGTGAAGAGGATGTTCACCACACCCATCACCACGGTCTGCAGCATCGAGGCGTCGCCCGTGGCGCCCATGTTTTCGAAGATGCGCGGAGCATAGTAGAGCACCACATTAATGCCGATGGCTTGCTGGAAGAACGACAGCAGGATGCCGATGATGATGACCGCCATGCCGTAGGAAAAGAGCTTCTCACGCTTCTCGTGGACCGTAGACTTGATTTCATCGAGAATCGTCCGGGCCTCGGACGTGCCGTTGATGCGTTCGAGCACCGCAAAGGCCTTCGTATCGTTGCCCTTGAGGGCCAGGAAGCGCGGCGTCTCCGGCACCAGCAGGATCAGCAGCAGGAACGCCCCCGCAGGGAAAGCCTCCGAGAGGAACATCCGCCGCCAGCCGATATCGACCATAGCTGTCTGGATCGCTTCTGCAGTCTCGCCGAGATTATTGCGGATCAGGTAGTTGACGAAATAGACCACCAACATGCCGAAGATGATGGCGAACTGGTTGCACGAAACGAGCGTCCCGCGGATCTTCGCCGGGGAGATCTCGGCGATGTACATCGGGCAGACCGCCGAGGCAAGTCCCACACCGATGCCTCCGATGATGCGGTAGAAGTTGAACGAGACGAGCAGCGGAAGCGACGCTTCACCGTAGGGCAGGATGCCGCTCTCGGGCCACCACGATCCCACGGCCGAAACGAAGAAGAGAACGGCCGCCGTGATGAGCGAACGTTTCCGCCCGAAGCGTGCGGCGAGCACTCCCGAGATGGCGCCGCCGATGACGCAGCCGATCAGCGCACTGGAGGCCGTGAAGCCGTGCAGCCACGAAGTATAGGTGAAGTCGGTTGCCGTGCGGAAAAACTGGTCGAGGGCCTGTTCGGCGCCCGAGACCACCGCCGTGTCGTAACCGAAGAGCAGTCCGCCGATGACCGCCACCAGGACGATCGAGAAGAGGTACGCGCGGCTGCCGGTAGATTGGGTTGAAGTCATGGTTCGCAGTTTGCAGGTATGAGATCCGGAACGGGCGACGGGATCGCTGCCCGCTCCGGACCGGGATTCAGATATAGAGGTTGATCAGCGCCTCGTAGAGCTCCTGACGGCCGCTCCGCTGCTCGGGTTCATGCGTGCGGGCGTAGTCGGCCACCTGCTCCAGGGTGAGGCGCCCCTCCTCGAAGGCCTTGCCCTCGCCCGAGTCGTAGGAGGCGTAGCGCTCCCGGACCATCGTCTCGTAGGGCGAGTTGTCGAGGATGTCGGCCGCAATCAGCAGCGCACGCGCCATCGTATCCATCCCCGAGATGTGGGCGATGAAGAGATCCTCGGGATCCGTGGAGTTGCGCCGCGTTTTGGCGTCGAAGTTCGTGCCGCCGCCCTGCAGGCCCCCGCCGCGCAGGATCACCAGCATCGCCTGAACCAATTCGTAAAGGTCGATCGGGAACTGGTCCGTATCCCAGCCGTTCTGGTAGTCGCCGCGGTTGGCATCGATCGATCCGAGCATCCCGGCATCGACGGCGCACTGCAGCTCGTGTTCGAACGTATGGCCGGCCAGCGTGGCGTGGTTCACCTCGATGTTGACCTTGAAGTCCTTGTCCAGCCCGTGGGCGCGCAGGAAGCCGATCACCGTCTCCGTATCGACGTCGTACTGGTGCTTCATCGGCTCCATGGGTTTCGGCTCGACGAGGAACGTCCCCTCGAAGCCTTTGGCGCGGGCGTAGTCGCGCGCCATGCGGAGCATCGTGGCCATGTGCTCCTTCTCGCGCTTCATGTCGGTGTTCAGCAGCGACATGTAGCCCTCGCGCCCGCCCCAGAAGACGTAGCAGTCGCCGCCCAGCTCGATCGTCGCGTCGATGGCGTTCTTGATCTGCAGCATGGCGCGCGCCGCGGCGTCGAAATCGGGGTTCGTCGAGGCGCCGTTCATATAGCGGGCGTGTCCGAAGACGTTGGCCGTACCCCAAAGGAGCTTGATGCCCGTCTCGGCCTGCTTCTGCTTGGCGTAGGCCACGATCTCCTTCAGGTTCCGCTCGTACTCCCCGGCCGTAGCGGCTTCGTCCACCAGGTCCACGTCGTGGAAGCAGTAGTACTCGATGCCCATCTTCTGCATGAACTCGAAGCCGGCATCCATCTTCGCCCTGGCGCGCTCCAGCGGGCTGGCCGCCTCGTTCCACGGAAACTTCTTCGTGCCGCCGCCGAACTGGTCGCTGCCCTCGGCGCAGAGCGTATGCCACCACGCCATCGAGAAACGGAACCAATCCTTCATCTTGCGCCCGCGCACGACACGCTCCGGGTCGTAGTAGTGGAATGCCATCGGGTTCTTCGAATCCTTCCCCTCGAAGGGAATTTTCCCCACCGTGGGGAAGTAGCTTTTCGTTGCCATCTTTTTTGTGTTTTATCGGTTGTTCTGTTCGTTGAGTTTCGATTCGACGGCCGCCACCCATGTGCGGTAGGTTGCCTCCAGCACCTCGCGGTCGGCCTCGACGGGTTCCACCGTCTCCACGCACCGAAGCGAGGCAAAAGCCTCCTCGCGCGTGCGGTAGTATCCGGCCCCGAGCGCCGCGCCACGCGCCGCACCCAAAGCCCCGTCCGTATTGAAGAGTTCGATGCGCGCACCGGTCAGCGAGGCCAGCGTCTGCCGGAAGAGCGGCGAAAGGAAGAGATTCGCGGCTCCCGCCCGGATCACGTCCGGCACAAGCCCCAGTCCGCGCATGATGTCGATGCCGTAGCGGAACGAGCAGGCGATCCCCTCCTGCGCGGCCCGCAGCACATGGGCCGTCGAGTGGCGGTTCAGGTCGAGGCCGAGGATCGCAGCGCCCGTCGTGCGGTTGCCGAGCACCCGCTCGGCGCCGTTGCCGAAGGGAAGCACCACAACGCCGTCCGACCCCACGGGAGCCGTTGCTGCCAGGCGGTTCATCTCCCCGTAGTCGAGCGTCCGCTGCACGACGTGGCGGCGCAGCCACGAATTCATGATCCCCGTACCGTTGATGCAGAGCAGGATGCCGTAGCGGGGGTGTTCGGGGGTATGGTTGACGTGCACGAAGGTGTTGACGCGCGACTGCGGGTCGGCCTTCGGCCTGTCCGTCACACCGTATACCACGCCGCTCGTGCCGCCCGTCGCGGCCACCTCGCCCGCCTCCAGCACGTTGAGCGAGAAGGCGTTGTTCGGCTGGTCGCCCGCACGGTACGAAATCGGAGTCCCGGCCGGAATGCCTAACAGCCGCTCCGTCGCGGCATCGGTTTCGCACTGCACGCCGATCGAAGGTCCCGCTTCGGGGATCAACTCATGCGGAATACCATAGTAGTCGGCCACGAAATCGGCGCGCCGCTCCTCCTTAAAATCCCAGAGAATCTGCTCCGAAAGGCCGCTGATGCTCGTTGAGAGATGCCCCGAAAGGCGGCAGGCGATATAGTCGCCCGGCAGGAGGAACCTGTCGATGCGCGCGAAGAGTTCGGGTTCGTGGCGCTTGACCCATGCCAGTTTCGAGGCCGTGAAGTTGCCCGGCGAGTTGAGCGTATGACGCAGGCAGTAGTCGCGCCCGATCCCCTCCAGGGCCTCGGCACCGATCCTCACGGCCCGCGAGTCGCACCAGATGATCGACTTGCGAAGCGGGTGCCCCGCACGGTCGAGGCAGACCAGACCGTGCATCTGGTAGGTGATGCCCACCGACACCACCTCGCGCAGCGGATGTGCGGCGCCGATCTGCCGGATTCCCTCGCAAACATAGTGCCACCACATCTCCGGGTCCTGCTCGGCCCAGCCCGCCTGTTGCGCCTCGATGGACATCTCCTGGGTGGGATTGGAGACCGACGCCACGCATTCGCCCGTCGCGATGTCCAGCAACGACACCTTGACCGATGACGAGCCGATGTCTATTCCCAAACTTTTCATGATTTTTTCCTTTTCGTTGTTTCCCGCAAGTCGTGCGGCCTCAATATTTCCAATTGTTGATAAATCCCAACTTCAACTTCTCCCTGACGGCTTTCTTGTAGGCATTCTTATTAAATGTATAGTATTGCGCCGGTTTGTGGGCTACGCCCTGCTCCTTCTCGGCCGTCGGGGTCAGAAAACCCGATGAGAGGATCTTTTTCCGGAAATTGCGGTTATCGATCTCGATGCCCAGCACGGCACTGTAAAGATTCTGAAGGGACCGTATCGTGAACTTCCGAGGCAGCAGCTCGAAGGCTACAGGCGACTGAAGCATCTCACGGCAAAGATGCCGCAGAGCCGACGAAAGGATCTGTTTGTGATCCATGGCCAATCGCTGAATCGAATCCACGTCAACCCACTGCGCTCCTTTGGCCGTGGTATAGGCGATGGTTCGATGATCGAGTTTCACCAGCGCATAATAGCCTACTGTCACAACCCGCTCGCTGTGAATCCCATGATAACGATTGATCCACTCCAGTTCTTCACCGCAGACACGCTGCGGGTCGGAGAAAATATCCATCTGTTTCAGATAGACGTTCTTGAGACCCGTGGCCTCCTCCAGGACACGATAAGCCGCCTCGGGAAGCGTCTCGTTTTCGAGGATCATCGCACCGGGCAGTTTCAAAGGGTCGAGATGCGTGTCGGGCTTGTAGTAGCGCCGTTCGATCAGCAGGACTTTGAGCGTCTTGCCGTTGAAGCCGAAGACGGCGCAGTCCACCGACAGCGACTGGTTCATCTGGACGGTCATGGTTGGTAGCGATTTCAGGTAACGTTTGTAAAGTTACCCATTCATCATCGGGATTGCAAACTTATTGTATTTTATACGCTAAGAATCCTTCAACAAACCCCCGAAAACCCTTTAGAAAGGCGATTCACAGAGCAACGAGTTAGGTACGGGATTACGCTAACCTTTTCGGAGCACCGAGACGCAGGGAGGCAGATGCAGGCGCCGACACCGGAAAGCCGGAAATACCGGAAAAACGTCGAAAACACCAAGATCCCCAATGCCCCGGCCGTATGATCCCGACACACACAAAACGGGCGTCCCCGAAACGGAACGCCCGACACGAAACCGACACCCGCAGAATAACAGCCGGAAGGAAAGAAAAAGGCCCCCGATGAAACTTATGCCTGCTCCGGGGCATCCGGGGCATCCGGAACCTCCTCGATCTTCCGGCTCCGGTAACTTTTCGGCGTACAGCCGTACTTCGCCGAAAAGTTCTTGAAAAAGGTCCCCCGGTTGGTAAAGCCCGACTTGTAGATGATCTCGTCCACCGAAAGCTTCGTCTTCGTCAGCAGATGCTCCGCATAGGCCAACCGATACTCCCGGATAATGCTGCTCGGAGTCACGTTCACGATCCCTTCGAGCCGGTGGTAGAGATTCCGAAGGCTGATCCCCATCTGCCGCGCAATCGTCCCCGTCGTCATGCTGCTGTCCGCAAGGTTCTCCTGGATGATCTTGAACATCCGCTCCAGGAACTGCTTGTCCTCGCTGTGCAGCATCTTCCCGTCGCTGAACTCATAGACGCTGATCGACGAACTGTAATACTCCCGCAACGAACTTACCCGGTTGAGACTCTGACGAACCGTAAATTTCAGGGTCTTCACGTTGATCGGCAGCGAGAGAACCGCATCCGCATACTCCCCGACCGGAGAATCCGCATGTTGCAGACTCGTAATCAGAATGACGGGAATCTTCACCGTCATCCGGTCCCGCTTGACCGACGACATCAGCTGCTCCAGATCCTCCTTCATCGGGATGTTCTCGCAAAGAATAATGTCCGGATGCCCCGCCTGCATCTCCTCGGCGAACTTCTCCGGCTTGCGGAACGTGCGGATGTTGTACTCCTCGGAGAACATCTCCGCCAGCGAGTTGATGATCCCCGCGTCGGAACCGATCACGAACATCGTCGGACGATCGCCCCCGACGTCGAACTGACGGATCCGCTCCTTCTCGACCATCAGGATGTGGCTGTTCAACAGGTACTCCTCGGGAAATGCCCCGTAAGACTCCATGCCCGAACCCGCATCGGTGACGCTGAGCGACGGAAGCTCGATCTCGAACGAAAACCGGTCGCCCCGATCCCGAAAACGCATTACACCCCCCAGACTTGTCACATAGTTGAAGCAGACGACCAGACGCATCTCGTCCTGAAACGAATCCCCGCCCTCGCTGCGACGCTGGAAATACTCCATCATGTCGTAACGGTCCGTCAACCGGCCGAACGCCTCCTCGTCGATCCAGTGCCCGTCGACCTCCAGCCGGATGACAAGACGCTCCCCCTCGGAAGCGATGTCAAGCCCGATCCGGCCCTTCCGCGCCACGTGCAGGAAGGCGTTGGCCATCGTCATGTCCGCCACCTCCGAAACCCGCTTCGGATCGCTCGTCCACAGAAGCTCCCCGGGAACCCGGAGCTCGAACGAAATCCCGCGCTCCTCGGCCAGCGAAACGTAACTCTTCGCAATCTCCGTCACATACTCCGTCACGGAGAAGATCTTCACGCTGAGATTCCCCGACTCGCTCGACTCCCGGAAATCGTGCAGCATGTGGATGATGTTCGACAACTTGTCGCTCTGCTGAAGCACCTTCCGCAACCGCTGACGGATGTAATCGTCCGAATGCCCGTAGTCGAGCAGCTGCTGGCAGGGAACCGAAACCATGAAGACCGGAGCCGCCATCTGCTGGGCCAGATTCTCCATCAGATGGAGTTTCGAATCGAGGATCTCCTCCTTGCGCCGGGCCTCGATCCGCTCTAAAGCCACGGCCCGCTTCCGCTGCCGGCGCCGGTAGAGGTAAAAGCCCGCCCCGGCCACGAAAAGCAGGAAAAACAGCACGTAGAGACACTTCGCAAGGAGCGTCGCAAACCACGGAGCCCGGATTACCACCGTCAGCGAACGAACCGGACTCGTATCCCCCGTGACGGTATTCCGATAACGCACCTTCAGCCGGTAACGCCCCGGATGACGTTCCGCAAACTGAATCTCCGAAGAGGATTCGAGCCAACCGCCCTCCAACTCCTCGGTATTGTACAGATAGACGTAATTGCTGCCGTTGATGTAGTCCAGGGCGATCACCCCCACGCCGTAAAGCCGCTCGTAGGGCCGGATGACCAACTCCCCGTCACCATTCACCGCATCCTCAAACGGAATCAGCCGGTCATTGATCCGCACGTAGCGGAAAAGCAGCTCCGGATAGAACGGTTCGGCCCTGTAGCGGGTCTGCTCCATCACCACAAAACCGTTCGTACCCCCGAAAAACAACGTATTGCCCTTCGTGTCCTCGAAGGCCGCTCCGTCGCTGTACTCGATGGTGTTGACCCCGTAGGAGTAGCCGTACTTCACCTGCGAGGAGGTCGCCGGGTCGTAGCGCACAAGACCGCTGTTGGTCGTCAGGTAAAGCTTCCGGCCGCTGTCCTCCAGGATCCCGTGCACGATGTTCCGGATCGGCGTCTCGTGCACCGTCCCGTCATCCCCGAGCTGCAACAGACCCCAGCTCGTGCCGATCCACAGCCGCCCGTCCTCCGAACGGAGGATCGACCACACGTCGTTGGCGATCTCCGCCCGCGAATCGTCGAAGGTCGTCACCGTACAGGAGTCGCTCTGCGGAAAGTAGTGGATCAAACCCCCGCCCCGGTTCCCGATCCAGAGCGTATGGTCCACATCCTCGAAGAGCGTGAAGAAGAAGTTCTTGTTCTCCAGCGCCCGGCCGAAATCGAGCTTCTTCCACGCCCGGACGTAGGGAACCCCGCCCCGGTCGCCGAGCAGCAGCCGGAAAACCCCGCAGCCCACCGTGGCAACCCAAAGCGTATCCCGATGGCTCTCCCGGATGGCATGGATGTAGCGGAGATCCGGCGGAAGATCCCCGCCCAGCGTCCGCACCGCACCGCCCGACAGCGACCGGTAATTGATCCCGAACCCCTCGGAGCCGATCCACACCACGCCCCGCTCACTCTCCTCCAGGGCAAAGACCGCATGGTCCGAAAGCCCCGAATCCGGACCGTTGATCTGCTCGAAATCCGTCGGCTTGCGGGACGTGGAGAAGTTCGGAATCTGGATGATCCCCTCGCCCTTGGTCGCAAACCACAGCGTCCCCCGCGAATCGAGCAGCAGACTCCGGACCGGCTTGGAGAGGTTGTAAGGCAGCTTGTCGAACGTGTACGAATGGAACGAAACCTCGTCGTCGGCATACATGAAAAGTCCCTGGCCGTCGCTCCCGATCCAGACGATATCCTGCTTCTTATCCTTGAGCAGGCTGAAAACCCCGCAGTTGATATCCAGACGCTCGGTCTCGTATTTGCGGGCATTCTCCGGCGTGAAACAGAGCCTCGTCACCCCGTCGAACAGAAACGATACCAGAAAGTCGTCGCCGTAGCGGATCGCCGCCGAAACCTTTCCATAACGCTCGATCTCCCCGCTGAGGTCCGTGATGTATTCGAGCACCTCGCTCTGCGGATCGAAGGTATAGAGAATGCCCCGGGTGTCGATCACCAAAACCGAATCCCCGTCGGCAAAGGCATAGCTCAATGCAAGCGGCTGCACGCATTCCAGCGAATCCAGCCGGCACGGCTCTCCCGGATAACGGGGCAAAAAAGCCGTCCGGTAGATCCCGTCCGTGCGGAAAAGGTAAACCGAATCGCACGCCCCCGACCACGAAGTGATATAGGTATCGAAAGAAAACGGCTCCGGAATCGGACGGAACGACGCATCCTCCTCGCAATAACCATAGAAACCTCCGCCCTGGGTCAGCACGATCGTCTCCGAGCGGTTGCGCGTGAGCAGAAAGTAGATCCCCTGGAACTCCCGGTGCTGCTCGACTACCTTGTTGCGGTACATCAGATCGAGCCCGTAGTTGGTCCGAAGCCAGCTGTAACGGTCCTGCGTCGGGTGGATCTTCTCGATCAGGTTCCCCGAAAGCGGGAGCATCCCGCTCTCGGCCAACGGGTAGCAGGCCATCTGCTGCCCGTCCCAGAAGTTGAGACCCTCGCACGTCCCCAGCCAAATGTAACCGTCCGCATCCTGGTCCAGACACAGAATGGAGTTGTTGCTGATCCCTTCGCGGCTGGAAATCATCCGCAAATTCCCCGCTCCGGCAAGCAGGGGTGTGCCCGTCAGCAGCGTACTCGCGCACACAACCCGAAAAAAGGACCCCATATCCATAATTCGTACTATATTTGCCCCGAAATTAAGCTTTTTTCGCCATAAATCATCACAAAAGTACAGCTTTGTACTTAAATGGCATGAAATCGTACTCGCAGAAATACTTTAATAAATACTTTTGCTTGCGAAATTGGTACACCCAACAAGCAACCTTTATTACTAATAACCACTTATGTATGATCAAGAAATCGACTTTTAGCACGCTTGCGCGCTACTCGCTCGCAGTGCTGTGGTGTCTGGTCGTTTCCGGCGTCTGCGAGGCCTTCGGGCAATCCGCGACCAAGTCGGTAAGCGGCAGAATCGTGGATGAGAAGGGACAACCCCTCGTCGGTGTCTCCGTAATCGTCGAGGGAACCGTCAACGGTACCGCTACCGGCGCCGACGGAGACTATCTCATCAAGGGAGTCAAGAACTCCGACAAACTCCAGTTCATCTACCTCGGGTACAAAACCGTCGTACAGGAGGTCGGAACCAAAACCGAAATCTCCGTGACCATGACCGAGGATACGAGCTATCTCGACGAGGTCGTCGTCATCGGCTACGGTACAACCACCCGTCGGCACATCACCTCGGCCATCTCAACCGTCAATCGCGAGGACCTCGCCGACCGTCCCGTCGCAAACATCCAGCAGGCACTCCAGGGTACGGCCGCAAACCTCATCATCCAGACCCGCAACTACGACCCCACGGGCGGCGATCAGATGAACCTCTCGATCCGAGGCATCAACACCATGGGCAACAACTCGCCGCTGGTCGTTATCGACGGCGTGCCCCAGGCCGACGCATCCCGGATGAACGATCTCAACCCCAATGACATCGAGTCGGTGAACATCCTCAAGGATGCCGGATCGGCCGCCATCTACGGAGCCCGCTCCTCGAACGGCGTCATCCTCATCACCACCAAGCAGGGTCACAAGGAGACCGCTCCGACCATCTCCTTCAGCGCACAGCTGGGTGCCCAGGAGCCTCACATCCTCTTCGAGCCCGTACCCTCCTACATGAACTCCATCCTGCGCAACGAAGCCCTGGTCAACTCCGGCCAGGACCCCATCTTCTCCGCAGCCGAAATTCAGGACATGTACATCAACGGCGACTGCGAGCCCTTCGTGAACCAGGCCATGAAAAATGCCCTCCAGCAAAATTACAACGTCAGCGTCACGGGCGGTACCGAGCACTCGACCTACATGCTCTCGGCCGGGTATTTCGACCAGGAGTCCAACTACATCGGCCCCGACTACGGCAAACAGCGCTACAACGTCCGCTCGAACCTCTCGACCGAATGGGGACGGCTCAAGGTCGGAGCCAACATCAGCTACACCCGCGCCGAAACCAAAGCCCCCACAACCAGCGGATACCTCTTCGCCGATCTCTCCCGATTCCCGACCTATTACTTCTTCCGGTCGATGGACGATGACGGTATCTTCTACGCAAACAACTATAAATATGGCAGTTGCGGCGCCCTACTCGCCGGGCTCGTAGGGGGGGGGTACAACAAGTACGATAACGACTACCTCAGCGGTATCTTCAATGCCGAATTCGAAATTATCAAAGGTCTGAAGCTCCGCGGCGTGCTCAGTGCCGAGTCCCGCACCGAACACCGCTTCTCCGACCACATGAGCTACTACGTGGTCACCGACAACGGTGCCAACTGGTCCGACCCCTCGACCGCCGTACTCTCCGGAAGCACCACCGAGCCCGCAGACGACTGGGTCGGAAGAGACACCTATCTCAACGGGCAGCTCCTCCTCGACTTCAACCGCACGTTCGCCGAAAAACACAACGTCACCGCACTGGTCGGCTGGTCGCAGGAGTCGAACAAACACTACTCGATCAACGCCTCGAAGGATTATCTCAACGACCTCAACCAGCCCAGCGACGGTACGATCACGAGCGACAGCGGCACCACCCTCTCCTCGCAGGACAACACCCGTTCGGCTCTGCAATCCTACTTCGGGCGTGTCGGATACTCCTACGACGACAAATACTACATCGAATTCACCGCCCGCTACGACATGTCGTCCAAGTTCCTCAAGGAGCGAAACGGCGGTTTCTTCCCCGCTATCTCCGCAGGCTGGCGCATCTCCCAGGAGGCGTTCATGGGCGATTACTACAACAAGGTCGGAGACCTCAAACTCCGCGCTTCATACGGTATCAACGGTAACCAGCAGGATGTGGGTCTCTACGACTTCATGACCACCTACGGAATCTGGACCGACGCATACGGGTTCAACGGAAGCTCCGTTCCCGGACTGATGTTCACCATGGGCAACGAGGCCCTCACCTGGGAACGCTCGAAAACCTTCAACATCGGTCTCGACGCCTCCTTCTTCCGGAATACCCTGAACGTCAACTTCGACTACTTCTACAAACGCACCTCGGACATCCTCCTCCCGGCCATCGTCCCCGGCGTATTCGGAGCCAGCATCGCCAAGGAGAACCGCGGCGTCATGGACAACCAGGGCTGGGAGCTCACCATCAACTACGACCTCAACCGCGGCGACTGGAAGCACCGCTTCTCGCTCAACCTCGCCGATTCGAAAAACGAGGTCGTCACCTACGGAACCCCGAACATCGCCTCGGTCGACGGCGTCACAACCATCATCCAGGAGGGGCTCCCCCTGAACTCCTACTACGGATACAAGGTTGCCGGGTACTTCTCCAACTACGAGGAGATTCAGAACGCCGCGATCCCCTCGACCGTAGACCGCTCGCAACTCCGGCCGGGTGACGTCCGCTACGTCGACATCAACGAAGACGGCGTGATCGACACCGACGACCGAACCTATCTCGGATACGCATTCCCGCGCTACACCTACGGCTTCAGCTACAACGTCAGCTGGAAGGGCATCGACCTCGGCATCATGCTCCAGGGCGTAATGAAGCGTACGCAGGCCATTCGCGGAGAGCTCGTACAGCCCTTCCACTCCGATTACGGCATGACCATGTACCAGCACCAGCTCGACTACTGGACGCCCGACAATACCGATGCCCAGTGGCCGCGACTGGCCGTCAACGGCTCCGTAAGCAATGCGAACAACTGGGGTCAGCCCGGTTCGGAACTGAACATGGTGAACGCCGCCTACCTGCGCGTCAAGAATATTCAGATCGGATACACCCTGCCCGAAAAGTGGACCAAGAAATTCGGGTGCAAGAGCCTGCGCATCTACCTCGATGCCCAGAACCCGCTGACCTTCTCCAAATACGGATTCTTCGACCCCGAATCCTCGGAGTTCGGAAGCAACATGGGAAAATCCGGAGCAAACTCCCTGCGTAACTATCCCACCCTGCGCTACTGGGGCGGCGGTATCAACCTGACTTTCTAAAAACAACACTTCCATGAAAAAACACACCATATTCGCACTCCTGATGGCCGGACTGGTCGGTTGCGTAGGCATCGAACAGTATCCCACCAACTCCTATTCCGACGAAAACTTCTGGGATTACGAGGACAACTGCATGGCTGCACTCTACCTCGGATACAACCAGTACTGGAACGCCGACATGTACTTCAACAACAACATCCTCTCCGATGACGTATACGGAAGCCGCCACTCCCAGAACTCGACCGATGTCGCCACCGGATTCGCTACCACAAACGGCGGACGTTTCTCCGACGAATGGAACCAGTGCTACCAGGAGCTCCGCACCATCCACACCGCACTGGACAACCAGGACCGCATGAACATCGACGAAAACGTCAAAAACCGCCTCGTGGCCGAACTCCGGCTTTTCCGGGCCTTCACCTATCTGCGGCTGACCACCTGGTTCGGGGACGTGCCCTTCTTCACGACCAACCCCACGCTTCCCGAATCGAAATCCATTTCGAGAACGAGCGCCGACCAGATCAAGCAGTTCATCCACGCCGAACTGGAGGAGGTATCGCACATCCTGCCCAAGAATACCGAAATCCCCACCGATGAGAACGGACGTGTCACCTGCGGTACGGCCGTAGCCCTCAACGCCCGCGCATACCTCCTGGACAACGATTTCGAAAACTGCGCCCGCGAGTGTGCCAAACTCATCAACAGCTCCGAATTCGGAACCTACGAACTGGCTTCGAGCTATGCCGACCTCTTCGTCAACGGACACTACGGCTCCGAATCGATCCTGACCATCGAATTCGCCTACGAGGGCGGCGTCGAAAACATCAAGCGAAGCTGGGACACCGGAAGCCGCGTACCCCAGTCGATCGGATCGGGCGAAATCGTCTCATTCTCGCCCACCCAGGAGCTCGTCGACTGCTTCCGCAAGACCGACGGATCGATTGCCGACGACACCGACTACACGGACCGCGACCTGCGCTTCTACGCAACCATCGCCTACAACGGCTGCACGATCGAGATCCCCGAGGCCAAGGCCTGCAAGATCATCGGTTCGGAAGGCGTCGGAAAGGGTACCTACACCTGCTGGACGAACCCCGACGATGAGGCCGAAGCCCTGAAATCGGATCCCGCACTGAACGACTCCTACAACGGTTCGCAGAACCGAACCGTCACCGGATACTACAACATCAAGAACTACGTGGCCAATACGGTCGGCGCCGGAGGCGGCTCCTACAAGCCCCTCATGGAGATCCGTTACGCCGACGTGCTGCTCATGTACGCCGAGTCGATGTACGAAACCGACAACATGACCTCCGAGGTCTGGGACGCCACGATCCGCCCGCTGCGCGAACGCGCCGGATTCGACGAGGCCTACTGCGCATATCCCGGCGACAGCGACAACCTGCGTCAGACCATCCGCGACGAACGCCGCGTGGAACTCGCGCTCGAAGGCCGCCGCTGCTTCGACATCCGCCGCTGGGCCCTGATGGAGAACGCCTCGCTCAAAAGCACCGGAGCCGTCTATCTGACCTCACAGGCAACGGGTGCCCCCTTCCTCGACGACGGAAGCAACATCCAGTGCCCCTCCACCTACAACATGAAATACTGGTTCCCCATCCCCCAGAGCGAACGCGACATCAACCACAACCTCACGCAGAACCCCGGATGGTAGACCCGACCCGGAATAACATAAATGACCTGAAATTATGAATATCCTGTTTAAAAATATCACGATCCTGGCACTCGCGGCCACGCCGTTCGTCTCCGGATGTTCGGACGAGGGCAATGAGATCAACTACAACATCCAGACCGGGAACAAACTCTATCTCCCCGCCGAAGGCAAGAGCATAGACCTCTCCCAGGGCAGCGACGTGCGCTTCGAATGGAGCCCCTCGATCGCCGAAGACAACGGATTCGTATCCTACGAACTCCTCTTCGACCGCGAAAACGGAGACTTCTCCCAGCCCCTCGCCGCCATGACCAGCCAGCTCACCGGTTCGCAGACCTATCTGAGCGTCTCGGCCAAGGACCTCAACACCGTGGCCCGGGCCGCAGGACTCGGAACCCGGGAGACCGGAAACATCCGCTGGACCGTCCGCGCATCGAAGGGAATCAACGGAAGCGTCTACACCGAATCGCGCCTGCTCTCCGTCACGACCATGAACTCCATGTCGCCGCTGCCCCAAAGCATCACGCTCCAGGGCGAGGCTACCGAGGATCCCCAGAACGGAATCAACATGGCCGTCTCGGCAGGAATCGACAACGTGGCCGCTACGGAGGGAACCTTCGAGGCCTTCACCCGCATCAAGAGCGGCAGCGACTTTACCGTCGTCGACGATCTGGGCCGCTACTACAGCCTGAACGCCGACGGAACGGTGACCGATTCCGAAACCCCCGTCAACAACCGTTTCACGACCGAGGCCATCTACTGGATCAAGATCGATTTCGGCGTGATGACCTGGGAGTCGAACACCATCTCCAAAATCGAATACTACGCCGCAGCCTGGGCCGACAACCAGATGTCGACATCCCGGGTCACCATGGACTACCAGGGCAAAGGTGTCTGGATGCTCGCCGACTACGAGAACACCATCTCCGACAACTCGGCAAAAGACTCGCGACACCGGTTCAATGCCACCCTCGGAGACGGATCCATGCTCTACCTCGGAACCCAGAGTTCGCTCGGATCAGCCTATACGACCGACTACCTCAAGGTTAACCTCTACACCTCGCTCGGAAATGCCGACTGGGACAACACCTACAACTTCCTCACGACGGATTGCGGCCGCGCATTCGACTGCTACCTCTATCTGAACGCAGACAACCCGGCCGGAACCTGGTGGCACGAATATAAATTCAAATAAAACCTGAAACTATGAAACTCTATAAATCAATGGGAACCCTGTTCGTATTCTCCATGCTCGCCTTGCTCCCCGTCGGCTGCGAGGAAGACTACATGTCCATCACCAATCCGAAAACCGAGCAGAAAGCCAATTCATACGCCGACTATGAAATCGACTGGGCCGAAGCCGCGGATTCCGTATCGACGGCCTTCATCGAACGTTTCTACTGCAGCTCAAACCGGAACGGCGCCGACGGCGTATTCTCCTACAGCGAATACAACAACCAGAAAAACAACGGAAACTGTTACTGGCAGCAGGCTCACGCCATGGCCGCGATGGTCGACTACTACAACCGTATCAAACTCACGGACCCCGACCAGGCCGCTCTCATCCGCAGCTACTTCAAACGCTGGTACGACAAGCGCGGCAACAACTACGAGGGGAATGCCTCGTATCGCGGTGCGTCGGGTTTCGGAAACGACTTCACGGACGATACGCTCTGGATCACCATCGCCCTGCTGCAGATGTACGACGCAACGGGGGATGAAACCTACTACAACGCCGCCAAACAGACCTGGGACGAGTGCGTAAGACCCCGCTTCGCGCTGAACGAATACGGCTGGCTGCCCTGGAAAATGACCGACCTGGGGGCAAACACCTGTACGAACGGCCCCGGAGCCATCGCTTCGGCCATGCTGGCCAGCTACGCCAAAGAGGCCGGAAACAGCGAGGAGTACAACCGCTATCTCGAAGAGTCGCAGACCTGTTTCGACCAGAACATCCATGTCATGAACGCCGACGGTACGCTGGACGGTACGCCCCTGAGCTACACCCAGGGCACCTGCATGGAGGCCGGACGCCTGCTCTGGAAACTCACCGGAAATACCGGATACATCAAGAAGGCGATCTCCGCAGCCCGCGGGCAGATGACCTCGTCGAGAATGAACGAAACCTATGAAAACGAAATGATCATGCGCGACGAGGGTACCGACGAGAACAACTCGATCTTCCACGCCGTACTCTTCCACTGGGCCGCACGCATGGCCATCGACAAGGATATTGATGCCGTGGATCCCTCCATCCGGAAGGAGCTGACCCGTTACGTGCTGCGCCACGCTTCCTACTACTGGACCATCGGAATCGACAAGTCCCAGCTGGGTTGGGAGGACTCCTACTTCGGCGTCAAGTGCACCGAAGCCCGCGAACCCGGAACCGGAGGATCGCTCGGTGCCTATTCGAGCGCCGCACAGGCCATCGAATCCATGTGGATCATTGAAAGGAACCAATAAACCGATTTGAACCATGAAACGCATATTGTATCTCTTCCTGACTGCCGTGCTCGCCGTTACCGCTGCGGCCTGCGATTCCGACGAGAAGGACAACGGTGCCGCACTCTCCGCACCCCAGTTGTACTTCCCCAAAGACCAATACGCAATCGACATCACGACCGGACTCTCCGTCATCTTCGAGTGGGAGAACGCAACCTCCGGCAATGTCGTCTACCAGGTCCTCTTCGACCGCGAAGACGGAGACTTCTCCAATCCGACCTATGTGGCCACGAGCGACGCCAACGGTTTCGAACCCTCCCTGGAGATTGAAACAAGCACCCTGTCGACCATCGCCACCCTGTGCGGAGGTCTCCCCGGACAGACCCTCAACATAAAATGGACGGTCCGCACGATTCAGGGTACCGAACAGGTCGCCGACGGGCAGAATGCACGCACGCTCATCGTCTCGCTGCCCAATACGGTCGACCCGCTGCCGGCAACCTTGTCGCTCCAGGGATCGGCCACGGAGAACCAGGCAGCAGTCAAGTTCAACGCCGCACTCCCCGTCGGAACCACCAAGGGTCAACACATCGCCGACCGCAAATCGGGCGCCATGGAGTGCTTCACCCGCTTCTCGGCCGGGACCTTCACCGTCAAGGACAACCTCGACCGCTACTACGACCTGGAAGCAAACGGAACGCTGCGCTGCACCTACACCGAAGAGACCGAAATCTCCGCTCCTGCAGCGGGTATCTACTGGGTTTACATCGACTTCAACACCATGAAGTGGTCGATGAAGCGCATCGAAAAGGTCGAGTTCTGGAACCACCCCTGGTTCGGAGCCGCAAGCCAAGAGGAGATGACCTATACGGGCAACGGCGTCTGGGAACTCGTCGACTTCGCCTGGGTAATCACCGATGACGGACAACGGACGGATTCCCGGTACTACTTCATCGCAACCTACGAGGACGAGAGCGCCGAGCGCTGGTCGTTCTGGGACGACGACTGCCGCAACAACGACAAGCCCGATGAGGACCCCAAGTTCTACAACATCTACCGCTTCACGCACAGCTCGCTCGACGAATGGGACCACACCTGGAAGAGCAAAAATGACAAAGAGGGTATCAATCAGCTTGCCACGTTCCGCGTGCACATGAACAACACGGACAAGGCCGATTACTACCACGAACGCTCGTTCCGTGACAAATAAGCGATGCGATGAAGAGATTGCTGTTATCCCTTTCCGCCCTGCTGGGCGTCGGAGTGCTCGCGGCTCAGAACCATGAGTCGCAGCGCCCCGCGCCGCAGGACCGGCTGTTCGTCTCCGAAGCCGTCGAGCAGACCATCGCCGAGGTCCAGGGGATGCTTACCAACGCAAAACTGGCCTGGATGTTCGGCAACTGCTTCCCGAACACGCTCGATACCACCGTCCATTTCAAGGACAAGGGCGAGGACGGTCTCTACGACACGTTCGTCTATACGGGCGACATCCATGCCATGTGGCTCCGCGACTCCGGCGCCCAGGTCTGGCCCTACGTGCAGCTGACACCCCGCGACGAACACCTCCGCAACATGGTTGCGGGGGTCATCGTCCGGCAGTTCAAGCTCATCAACACGGACCCCTACGCCAACGCCTTCAACGACGGCGCAACGGGAAGCCACTGGGCTTCGGACCAGACCGGAACACCGATCCATCCCGAAGTGCACGAGCGCAAATGGGAGATCGACTCCCACTGCTACCCCATCCGCCTGGCCTACCACTACTGGAAAACGACGGGCGATGAGTCCGTCTTCGGCGAGGTCTGGATCAAAGCCGTGCGGAACATCCTCACCACGTTCCGCGCCCAGCAGCGCAAGGAGAATCTCGGACCCTACTACTTCCGCCGGACCACCGACCGGCAGTTGGACACCAAGTGCTGCGAAGGGTGGGGAAACCCGGTCAATCCCGTCGGGCTGATCGTCTCCTCGTTCCGGCCCTCGGACGACGCCACGACCTTCGATTTCCTCGTACCGTCGAACTTCTTCGCCGTGAGCTCGCTGCGCAAGGCCGCGGAGATTCTCCGCAAGGTCAACGGTGAAAAACAACTCGCCAGGGAGTGTCTCGACCTGGCAGACGAAGTGGAAGCGGCCCTGAAAAAGTACGCCGTCGTGGAGCACCCGCAGTTCGGCAAGATCTACGCCTTCGAGGTCGACGGCTTCGGAAACCGATTCCTGATGGACGACGCCAACGTCCCGAGCCTGCTGGCCATGCCCTACCTGGGCGATGTCGAGCGCACGGACCCCATTTACGAAAATACCCGCCGGTTCGTCTGGAGCGAGGCCAACCCCTACTTCTTCCGCGGAACCGCCGGGGAGGGGATCGGTGGCCCGCACATCGGCTACGACATGGTCTGGCCCATGAGCATCATGATGAGGGCCTTCACGTCGACCGACGACGCCGAAATCAAGGCGTGCATCGAAATGCTCATGACCACCGATGCCGGAACCGGATTCATGCACGAATCCTTCCACAAGGACAACCCGCAGAAGTTCACCCGCGCCTGGTTCGCCTGGCAGAACACCCTCTTCGGCGAGTTGATCCTCAAACTCATCCACGACGGAAAACTCGACCTGCTCAACTCCATCACCGTGGAATAGCAGTCCCCGAGCCGCAAAAACCGAAATTCTGAAAAACAACCTATCAACAACCCTGTCTATGAGACTTTACAAAAAACTCCTATATCTGTTTGCAGCCTCTGCGATGCTCGCTTCCTGCACGTCGGACAAATCCGACGCGGAAGCCGGTCCGGCCAACGTCCAAAAACTGGAAACACCGAAAAACGGCCTGAGCGTCAGTATGCTGTTGCTGGATCCCGCCGAATTCGAGGGGCTGCGCTTTGAATGGCAGCCGGCGGCAGGAAACGTTACCTACGAACTCGCTTTCGACAAGAACGGAGGCAGCTTCTCGGCTCCCGTGGCGAGCTTCGAAACCACAGAGAACAACTACACGCTGCAACTGGAGGAGATCCAGGCCCTCTTCGACGACAATGCCGACGAGGCCGGTGAGGCGGCCGTCCTCGACTGGAGAGTCTACACCCTCACGGATGCCGGACGCACTCCCTCGACCGAAACCCGCACCCTGACGCTTACAACCCGTTCGGAGGTCGTCGTCGAGACCCTCATCGCCCCCGAAAAGGATGTGGTCCTCAACCTGAAGGAGCTCACCGCGGATGTCGACTTCTCGTGGTCGAAGCCCGTATGGCTCGGTGACGACAAACTGATCTCCTACACGCTGGTCATCGATCAGGCCGATGCGGACTTCTCGGAGCCGCTGCTGAGCATCGACGTGAACCCCGCCTCCGAGTCCGCAGCCGCCACACAGGCTACCGTAACCCGGGAGCAGCTCGCCGAACTCTACAACGCTTCGGAGGCCGCAACTACCGAGGATCCCTATTACCTGCAGTGGGCCGTCTACGCCAAAATCGACAAGAACGTGAAGATCTCCGAGGAGGTCCGCACCTTCTCGATCATCCCGCAGGTCAAACTCCCGGATTTCGTCGACGGTGACCCGCTCTACATCGAAGGCGAGGGAACCGAAGCCGGACAAAAGATGTCCTATATCACCGAGGATTCCTACAACCTGGCAATCGGTCAGGCCGGAGAGGTTGACGCATTCAAGGACCAGGACTACAAGTACGAAATCTTCACCCGGATCGAAGGCGGCAGCAAGTTCTGTTTCCGCTCGCAGCCCAGCAATACGATCTACACGCTCAGCGCCGACGGAACCAAGATCCAGGCCATCGAAACCGAAGAGCAGGCCCAGGCTCCCGTAAGCCGGACCGGTATCTACCGCATCCGATTCAATATCGCCACGGGATCGGCCTACGTTGCCGAAGTAACCCGCGTCGAGCATGTCTTCTGCTGGACTTCGCAGAAAACAGAGCTGACCTACGAAGGAAAAGGCATCTGGGCAGTCAACAAAATGGTGATCAATATCGACAGAGGAGGCGGCTCCGACGAACGTTACAAGTTCAATTTCGTCATCGACGGCGTGGACCAGCCCTACGGTCGCATGGAGAACAACGGAGAACGCCCCCACGGCGAGAAATATCCGTCGGTGCCCGACAGCTACTGGTATCTGCAGCCGAGTCTGGTCAACACGTGGGATCCCGCCTTCAAGTACTCCGACAAGTTGTGCGACCCCAACGACTGGAACCACTGGGCTGCCGACCTGCGGCTCTACATGAACGACGACAAGGGACACTATACCCATGAATTCGTCAATCCCGTCGAGATGACGGACTTCACCGACGGCGATCCGCTCTACATCGACGGCCAGGGAACCGAGGCCGGACAGCAGATGGCCTACATTTCAGGCAGCTACTACAACCCGGGAATCGACAACGCCGGAGGTGAGGCCGATGCCTACAAGGATGAGGACTACAAGTACGAAATCTTCACCAAGATCGAGGGCGGCAGCAAGTTCTATTTCCGTTCGGAATTCAGCGATGCGCTCTATACACTGACCGACAACGGTTCGAAGGTCACGAAGATCGAATCCGCAGACGCCGCCGAGGCTCCCGTCTCCGAAACCGGCATCTACCGCATCCGATTCAACATCGCTACGGGATCGGCCTATGTGGCTTCGGTAGACAAGGTTGCCCACTTTTACTCTTGGACTCGCGAGGAGACCGAAATGACCTACGAAGGAAAGGGCGTCTGGCTCGTCGAAGACCTGCACATCGAACTTCAAGAGACCGGCTGGAGTTGGGATCCATTTGACTCGCGTTACAAATTCACTTTTGTTATTAATGGTGTACAACAGTACTACGGGCGCATGGACAGCAACGGGGACCGTCCCAATGCCTCCACGGCGGCAAGCTATTGGTATGTGCAGCCAGGTGTAGGAGACCAATGGGCAACCGCCTTCAAGTATCCCGACGAATTGTGCGACGGAAATGACCTCGATCGCTGGTACACCGACCTGCGACTCTATATGAATGTCGAGAAGGGCCACTATACCCATGAGTTCTTCAACGCACATGAATAACGTGATGATCAGCACCTTCGCACTGCTTTGCGTCGGAATGCTGTCGGCCTGCGGCCAGTCGGATTCCGATCCGGCTGGCCCGGACGGGTCGACGGGCGGGAACAACCCCGTCGTCTCGACGCTGACCGCCCCCAAGGAGGGCCTTGCGGTCAACCTCGACGCACTGAATTCGCTTACCTTCTGGTGGGAGGCCGCTCAAGGCTCGTTCGACGCCTACGAAGTGGTCTTCGACCGCAAGGGCGGCGACTTCTCCGATCCGGCCGCCGCATTCCGTACCGACGACAACCGAACCACGGAACTGACGCTCTCCTATCAGGAGCTGAAAAACGTCTACGAGGCCACGCAGCAGAACGGAACCTCCGCGCTCGTCTGGAGCGTGAAGACCGTCGCCGGAAGCCAAAGCTTCACGGGCCCGGTGCAGCGCTCGATGACGATTACCAACAGCGTGGAGCCCTACATCGTCGAGGCGCTCTTCACCCCCGAGGATGGCGGACGGGCCGATCTGGTACTGCTCGGAGAGTCGCTCCGCTTCAGCTGGTCGGCGGCCCGCAGCAACGGTCAGAAAACCCCCGCGTACACCCTGCTGATCGACCGACAGGGCGGGGATTTCTCGGCCCCGCTGGCTACGTTCGACGCCGGGGAGAAGACCGAACTCTCGCTCACGAAGGAGCAGGTGCAGGCCCTCTTCGACAACCATGCCGAAGCGGGTTCGCAAACCCTGCCGCTCATCTGGACCGTCCGCAGCCAGGTCGAAGACAACACCTGGATGGCTTCGGCGACGAATACGCTGACCGTAACGACGCTGCCCGTCGCCTACCGGAACCCGCTCTTCACGGACTTCTCGCTCCCCGATCCCGACGTGATCCGCGCCGACGACGGCTACTTCTACCTCTACGCCACGGAGCACGACCGCAACAATGCCAACATGAGGAACGTCCCGATCATGCGGTCGTCCGACCTGATGAACTGGACGCGCGTCGGGGCGATGTTCACCGACCAGAACCATCCCCAGATCACCAACGGAAATGCCGGAATCTGGGCCCCCTCGATCAACCGCATCGGCGACAAGTACGTATGCTACTACTCCCAGCCGGGTGACAACTACAAACACGCCATCGGGGTCGCCGTCGCCGACTCACCCACCGGCCCGTTCGTGGATCACGGCAAACTCATCGACAGCAACGAGCAGGGCGTAGACATCTCCATCGATGCCTACCTCTACCAGGAGGACGGACGCAACTACCTCTTCTGGGGCAGCTTCCGAAACATCAGCGTCCTCGAACTCACCGAAGACGGCCTGGCCATCAAGAACAAGGAGACCCAGAAACGCCGCGAAGTGGCCGGAGGTCAGTACGAAGCAACCGTCGTCGTGAAACGCGACGGATGGTACTACCTGATCGTCTCCACGGGCGACTACTCCAAAGGCGGGACCTACCGCCTCGTCGTCGGGCGCTCGCAGAGCCTCTTCGGACCCTATGTCGACAAGGACGGAAACGACATGATGCAGGTCCACGACGAACTCGTCCTCCAGGGCAACGACACCTTCTCGTCACCCGGACACTGCTCGCGCCTGATCACCGACGACAACGGACAGGACTGGATCCTCTACCACGCCTATACGGAGGAGCTGAATTACCGCACGCTGATGCTCGACCGCGTCAACTGGGTCGACGGATGGCCCGTCTCGCCCGGACAGCAGCCCACTTCGGCTTCGGTCGACCGGCCCGTATTCCATTGAGAACTCCGGACGGATTTTGAACAAACCGTCCGAAATGTTAACTTTGTAGCGATATTGAGCGAAGGCCCTCCCCGCGAGGGAGGGCCTTCGCCGATGTCGAACCACGAAACCAACGGCGAAAGCCCAAACCTCAAACACCAACCTGTCTCACGATGAAAAAAAACCTCCTCCGCTTTGCAGCGGCTGCTGCTGCAATGGCGCTGATCTCCTGCTCGAACGACAATTCGGTCACTTCGCCCGACGGCAGAATCCGCACCTCGGTTTCGATCGGTGACGGCGGAGTCCCCGCCCTGCAGATCGATGTCGACGGAAAAACCCTGATCTCCGCATCGGAACTCGGACTCGAAGCCGACGGCCTGAATCTCGCTTCGGGATTTGCCGTCACCGGCGTGACCCGCGACCGGCGTGACGAAACCTGGACGCAGCCCTGGGGCGAAAACAAGGTGATCCGCGACCGTCACGAAGAGATGGCCGTGACGATGCGCAACAGCGAAGGGGTTACGTTCGTGCTGCGGGTGCGGGCCTTCGACGACGGCGTCGGGTTCCGGTACGAATACGACACGCCGGCCGATTCGCTGCGGCTGACCGACGAGCATACGACCTTCCGGTTCGCGCAGGACGGACTCTCGTGGAGCATCGACGGGAATTACGACACCTATGAGCTCCCCTACCGCGAGCAGCCCGTCTCGGCCGTCGAACGCGCCAACACCCCCTTCACCTTCCGCGTCGGCGACCGCTACGGCTCAATCCACGAAGCGGCCCTCTACGACTATCCCGAAATGCACCTGCTGCGGCAGGATTCACTCGCATTCAAGGCCGAGCTGGCCCCGCTGCCCGACGGCGTGAAGGCCCGCCTCGCGGGATCGTTCACCACGCCGTGGCGCACGCTGCAGATCGCAGACCGGGCCGTCGGACTGATCAACTCGTCGCTGATCCTCAACCTCAACGAACCCTCGAAGATCGCCGACACCTCGTGGATCCGACCCCAGAAGTATGTCGGGGTCTGGTGGGGAATGCACCTCGGAACGCAGGTCTGGACCATGGGACCGCGCCACGGTGCCACGACCGAAAACGCAATCCGGCACATCGACTTCGCCGCCGCGAACGACATTCAGGGCGTGCTGTTCGAGGGCTGGAACCGCGGATGGGAGAACTGGGGCGGGAACCAGCAGTTCGACTACGTGGAGCCCTATGCCGACTTCGATCTGGAGCGCATCGCCCGCTACGCCGCCGAAAAGGGCGTCGAACTCTGGATGCACAACGAAACCGGCGGCAACATCCCCGACTACGAGGCCCACATGGAGCAGGCCATGCAGCGCTACGCCGAACTGGGCATCCACACCCTCAAGACGGGTTACGCCGGAGGTTTCAAGGGCGGATACTCCCACCACTCGCAGTACGGCGTGCAGCACTACCAGCGCGTCGTGGAACTCGCAGCCAAGTACCACATCATGCTCGACGTCCACGAACCGATCAAGGAGACCGGCATCCGCCGCACGTGGCCCAACATGATGACCCGTGAGGGGGCCCGCGGCATGGAGTGGAACGCCTGGTCCGAAGGCAACTCCGCGGAGTATCTCTGCACGCTGCCCTTCGTGCGGCTGCTGAGCGGCCCGATGGACTACACCCCCGGCATCTTCGACATCTACTACGACCGCGCCAAGGCCGATCCGGGCCGCATCCAGTGGAACGGTGACAACACCCACTGCTCGATCAAAACCACCCTGGCCCGCCAGATCGCAAACTGGGTGATCATCTACTCGCCGCTGCAGATGGCCGCCGACCTGATCGAGAACTACGAAGGGCATCCGGCCTTCCGGTTCTTCCGCGACTTCGACGCCGACTGCGACTGGTCCGAAGCCCTGCAGGGCGAAATCGGCGATTACATTGTCGTGGCACGTCGCGCCGGAGAGCGTTTCTTCCTCGGGGCCGGAACCAACGCCGAAGCCCGCACGCTGGAACAACCCCTCGGATTCCTCAAACCCGGCGTCACCTACACGGCCCGCATCTACGCCGACGACCCGTCATCCACGCTCCGCACCGCCTATCGCATCGAAGAGCGCCGGGTTACGGCTGCCGACTCGCTGCGGATCGAAATGGCGCCCGCCGGTGGTTGTGCCGTCACGTTCGAACCCGTTCAAGAGTAAACAACCGATTCCGAATCGATATGGTAATCCCCGGGGCGATGCCGACCGCCGGGGCAAGAGATCTTGAATCTTCAAAAAACCAAAATAAACACCATGTATCTCAAAAAACTCGCTCTCTGCGCCGCCTCGGCGGCCATGGCCGCCTGTGCGAACTCCGTCGAACGCACCGACACCTCGCTTTCGACCGCCGTGCGGCCCTCCGCCGTGCCGCTCGTCACCGTGGACCCCTACTTCTCGGTGTGGTCCGCCACCGACCGCCTCAACGAATCCCCCACCCGACACTGGACCGGCAAGGACCAGCCCCTGACCGGTGCCATCCGCGTCGACGGAACCACCTACCGGATCATCGGACTCGAAAACCCGAAACTCGAAACCATCCTCCCGACCATCGCCCTGGAACCCTGGTCGGCCCGTTACGTCATCGACCGCAAACCCGCCGGAGCCTGGACCTCGCCCGATTACGACGACTCCGCCTGGCAAACCGGTCCCGGAGCCTTCGGATCGCCCGAAATGCCCAAAATCGGAACCGAATGGCAGGGCGACAACCGCGACATCTGGGTGCGCCGCACCTTCCAGCTCGACCGCGACCTCTCGGCCGAGGATCTCCTCCTCGAATATTCGCACGACGACGTCTTCGAACTCTACGTCAACGGCGTCGAGGTCGCCAATACCGGCAACACCTGGGAGAGCTACATCCGCAAACCGCTCCCGGCCGAAGCCGCCGCCACGCTCAAACCCGGAACGGTCACCATCGCCGCACACTGCCACAACACCGTAGGCGGCGCCTACGTCGATTTCGGGCTCTTCCGCAAAATCCCCTACGAAGGTTTCGGACTGGCCGCCGAGCAGAAGTCCGTCAGCGTACTCCCCACCCGGACCGTCTACACGTTCCTCTGCGGAGGGGTCGAGGTCGAGGTGATCTTCACCGCCCCGCTCCTGATGGACGACCTCGCCCTGCTCACACGGCCGGTAAACTACCTCACCTGGCAGGTCCGCGCCGTCGATGAGGCCGAGCATGACGTACAACTCTACCTCGAAGCCACGCCGCAGTTTGCCGTCGACGACCTGAGCCAGCCCGTCGTCTCCGAAACCGGAAGCGGGGAGGGCATCGACTTCGTGCGCACGGGAACCGTCGAGCAGAACATCCTCGGCAAAAAGGGCGACAACGTCCGCATCGACTGGGGATACTTCTACCTCGCAACCCCTTCGGGCAAGGGAAAGATCGCCCTGGCAGACTACTACGACTCGAAGGAGGCATTCACCGCCTCGGGAACCCTTCCCGAAAGCCAACAGAGCATCCGGACCGAAAACATGCTCAGGGAGCCCGTCGCCCTGGCCTATGCCAATGACCTCGGAAAGGTCGGCGCGGAGGCCGTCTGCGACTACGTTCTGCTCGGATACGACGACCTCTATTCGATCCAGTACTTCGGCGAGAACCTCCGGCCCTACTGGAACCGCACGGGCGAAAACGACATCCGCCGCGAACTGAAGGCCGCCGCCGATACCTACAACGCAACGCTCGACCGCTGCGAGGCCTTCGACCGCGAGATGATGCAGGCCACGGAAGAGGCCGGAGGCCGCTCCTACGCCGAACTCTGCGCCCTGGCCTACCGGCAGGCCATCGCCGCACACAAACTCGTGGAGTCGCCCCAGGGCGAGCTGCTGTGGTTCTCCAAGGAGAACTTCTCCAACGGTTCGATCGGAACCGTGGACATCTCCTATCCCTCGGCCCCGCTCTTCCTGCTCTACAACCCCGAACTCGTGAAGGGAATGCTCAACCACATCTTCTACTACAGCGAGAGCGGCAAGTGGACCAAACCCTTCGCCGCGCACGACGTCGGAACCTACCCCTTGGCCAACGGACAGACCTACGGCGGCGACATGCCCGTCGAGGAGAGCGGCAACATGCTCGTGCTGACGGCCGCCATCGCCGCCGTCGAGGGGAATGCCGAATACGCCCGGAAACACTGGGAGGTGCTGACCACCTGGAAGGACTACCTCCTCGAACACGGACTCGACCCCGCCAACCAGCTCTGCACGGACGACTTCGCAGGCCACTTCGCACACAATACGAACCTCTCCATCAAGGCCATCATGGGCATCGCCTCCTACGGAATGCTGGCCGAAATGCTCGGCGACCAGACCCTGGCCGACAAGTCGTTCGCCACGGCCCGCGACATGGCCGCACGCTGGAAGGAGATGGCTGCCGACGGGGACCACTACCGCCTGACGTTCGACAAGCCCGGAACCTGGAGCCAGAAATACAACCTCGTCTGGGACAAACTGCTCGGACTCGGCATCTTCGATCCCGAAATCGCCCGGACCGAAATCGCCTACTACCTCACGAAGCAGAACACCTACGGACTCCCGCTCGACAACCGCCGGACCTACACCAAGACCGACTGGATCATGTGGACCGCCACCCTCTCGGATACGCCCGGCGAATTCGAGCAGTTCATCGAGCCCGTCTACCGCTTCATGAACGAGACCACCGACCGCGTCCCGATGTCCGACTGGGTCTACACCGACACCCCGCGGCAGGTGGGATTCCAGGCCCGTTCCGTCGTCGGAGGATACTTCATCAAGATGCTCGAAGGAAAACTCGACCGATAGGCGGCCCCTCCGCCCGAAAACAGACGGCGGTCCGGAATCTCTCCGGACCGCCGTTTTCCATATACCTCCGACCGGTCAGACCCTTTGGTCAGGCCCCTTTCGAAATCGGTTTGCCCTCGGAATCGTACGAGAAGGGGAGTTTCCAGGTCAGCAGGAAGGCCGGGATCGTGGCCAGCAGCGACCACAGGAAGAAGGACTGGTAGCCGATCGAGTCGCTGATCGCACCGCTGATCATGCCCGGGAGCATCACGCCGAGGTTCGCCAGCGACGTCCCGAAGGCGTAATGGGCCATCTGGTGCTTGCCCGGCGCCACCTGTTGCATGATGAAGAGCGTCAGACCGACGTATCCGAATCCGTAGCTGAAATACTCGAAGACGATCGCCGCGCAGACCAGCACCGGATTCCCGGGCTGCAGCCACGCCAGAAGCGCGTAGACCGCAAACGGCACGTTGAAGATGCAGCACAGCGGGAAGATCGATTTCCGCAATCCGCGCCACGAGATGAAGTAACCCCCGAGGATCGAACCGATGACGAAAGCCGCCACGCCCACCGTACCGTAGTAGATGCCGATCTGGTTTTTGGTCAGGGCAAGACCCTGATCGGCAAGCGGAGCCTTGAGGAACAGCGGCACGATCTTGATGACCAGCCCCTCGGCAAACCGGTAGAAGAAGATCCACGCGATGTAGATCCAGATGAAGCGTTTCTGGAAGAAGAGCCGGAAGACCGACCACGTTTCGCGCATCGTCTCGCGGAGGTTGCTGCCGGCCTGTGCCGTGGCCGAGCCCCCCGAAGGCAGGATCCGCGCATGGTAGAGACCCAGCAGGAACAACAGCGCCCCGCTCGCCCCCATGATGATCATCCAGGCGTAGAGAACCCCGACGTGCGTCTCCAGAACCCCCGCCAGGTAAACCAGCCCGCCCATCGCCGTCACCTTGGCGATGTTGTAGAAGGCCCCCTGCCAGCCGATATACTGCGCCTGCTGGGTCTTCGAGAGCTCCTGGATATAGAGCCCGTCGAGCGCGATGTCGTGCGTCGAGCCGCTGAAGGCCAGCACCGCCATGATCGCCACCGCATACGGGAAGAAATTCGGAAGGGGCAGCGTCATGGCCACCAGGGCCAGCGAGACGCCCGAAAGAAGCTGCGTCGTCACAACGAAGAACTTCTTCGTGCGGAACATCTCCAGCAACGGGCTCCAGAAGGGTTTGAGCGACCACGGAAGGATCAGAAGCGAGGTCCAGAACGCCACCTGCGTATCGCTGATGCCGAAGTCGTTGAACATGATCGGGGCTACCAGGTTGAGCATGATGAACGGCAGTCCCATCGCAAAGTAGGCCGTCGGGACCCACGCAAGCGGGGAAATTTTCTTTGAAGTCATAGGATTCTCGGTCCGGTCGTAGATTTGTCTGCAAAAGTAGCAAAAAACCGCGTTCGGTCAAAACCCGGCATCCGAATTCCCGGAAGTCCCGGTGCCGGATCGGCCCGAAGGCCCTCCACAACCCTTGAAAAACAGCGAAAACGACGGTCCGGAGCGTTGTTCCGGGCCGTCGTTTTCCGAAGCGGTCGCTTCTACCCTTATTCGTCGAGCGAATGGCAGATCCGCGTATTGATCGCCCGGATCCGCTCGGGCTCCACCTTCATCACCTTGCGGTCGTAGGTCATCAGGCCGTTGACCTCGATCTCCACGTCGGTCGTCTGCGTGTAGACCGCCGCCGAGAAGCCGTTCGGAATGAGTCTCGAAAGGATCTCCGCATAACGCTCGTATTCGTCGGTCACGGCCTTCGGGGTGTCGAAACGCACGTAGCCCCAGTTCCGGTCGGGCTCCCACAGGTGATCCTCCAGCACCAACCCGATGCCGCCGTATTCGCCCAGCACCGTGGGGCGGTTGTGGTCATAGAGATAAAGCTCCGGGGCCGGATAGTTGTGCAGGTCGAGCAGATCGCCCGTCAGGTAGTGGTTGCCGCCGCTGGCCGGGTTCACCAGCCGCGAGGGATCGTAGGCCTTGGTCCATTCGGCAATCTCGACGGTCTTGAACTGTCCCCACGCCTCGTTGAAGGGAACCCATACGCCGATCGACGGGAACGGATAGAGGCAGTCGATGATCTCCCGCCACTCCTTGCGGTAATACTGCTCCGAAAGCGCCGAACGGTGCTTCTCCTCACCCGTGAAGTAACGCTTGTTCTGCCATTGCGGCATCCGGTCGGCCTGGTCGCCGCTCGGCATGTCCTGCCAGACAATCATCCCCAGGCGGTCGCAATGCCAGTACCAGCGGGCCGGTTCCACCTTGATGTGCTTGCGGATCATGTTGTAGCCCAACTCCTTGGTCTTCACCACGTCGAAGGCCAGTGCCTCGTCCGTCGGCGCCGTATAGAGGCCGTCGGGCCACCAGCCCTGGTCCAGCGGCCCGAACTGGAACAGCGGACGGTTGTTGAGCAGCAGGCGCATGACGCCCGAACGGTCGCGGCCCGTCGAGAACTTACGCATCGCCGCATAGCTCCGGACCTCGTCCAGCGTGCGGCCGTCGCGCACCAGCGCAATGCTCATATCGTAAAGGAACGGCGAATCGGGGCTCCAGAGTTTCGGTTCCGGGAGGTAGAGTTCCGCCGGAGCGCCGCTCAGCGCCTCCGTCTCAGCAACCGCGGTCCCCCCGTCGAAAAGCCGGACCACCACCCGGTCGCCGGGCTGCGCCCCGCAAAGATCGGTCTCGACCCGGAAGAGCTTCCGGTCGAGGTCGGGCGTCGTCTTCACGCCGCGCACATACTGCTGCGGAACCGCTTCGAGCCACACCGTCTGCCAGATGCCCGTCACCGGCGTATACCAGATCCCCTCGGGGTTGTTGACCTGCTTGCCGCGCGGCTGGGGTCCTTCGTCCGTGGGGTCCCAGACCCGGACCCGCAACGTGTTGCCGCCCTTTTTCAGCGCCTCGGTGATGTCGAATTCGAAGGGGGTGAAGCCGCCCGTATGCGTCCCGACGCTCACGCCGTTGACCCACACGTCGGCCCGCCAGTCCACAGCCCCGAAGTGGAGCAGCACCCGCTTCCCGGACCATTTCGGCGAAACCGCAAACGTGCGCTCGTACCACAGCTCCCGGTCGGCACCCACCCGGCGCCCGACCCCCGAGAGCGACGACTCCACGGCAAACGGAACCAGAATCTCACCCTCCCACGCCGCAGGCTGCTCGCCCAGCGGCAGGATGGCGTAGTTCCAGAGTCCGTTCAGGTTCTGCCAATCGCCGCGGACCAGCTGCGGCCGCGGATACTCCGGCAACACGTGCTCCGGGTCGAGCTGTTCGCTCCACGCCGTGCGGATCCGCTCGCCGGCCGGCCGCCACTGGGCCAGACCCGGCATCGCCGACAACAGAGCGGCGGTGGGAAAAAGCAGGCACACGGCCCGCTTCAAACTGGGCATCAATTTGTCAATCATGTCGTTTCTAAGGTTTCGTTGAATAGTTTATTTTCATACAAACTTACAACGAAACCGCAAAAAACGATAAAACTTTTTCATCAAGAGATAGCACTTTTTGCTCTTTTCGGGATTTGAGAACACGTTTGGCTCGGATTCTTCAGAAAAAAGCGGTCTCGGAGGTCATTGTACGGAGTCGATATCCGGATTGGCGGTCTCGGAAATTTAGCGTATATTGCCGCAAAATCGAAAAACATGTCGGAACCGAAAATCCAGTTCATCCCCTTCCGCTCCCGCCTCGACGAAGCGTGGACCGAAGCCTGGGAACTCTACGAAAACGCCTTCCCCGCCTGCGAACGCTGGAACGAAGCGGAGTACGACCGCGCCTTCGAAGACCCCCTTTTCGAAGCCGACGCCATCCGCTGCGACGGCCGCTTCGCCGGAATCCTCTTCCATTGGCGGGGAGACGGATTCCATTACGTCGAACACCTCGCCGTATCGCCCCTCCTGCGCGGACAGAACATCGGTTCCCGGGCCCTGGCGGCCTTCTGCGAAGGGCGCCGCGTCATCCTGGAGATCGACCCGCCCGAGGACGAGATTTCGATCCGGCGGCTCCACTTCTACGAGCGGCTGGGATTCGTCGCCAATCCCCACACATACATCCACCCCTCGTTCCGGCGCCCCTTCCAGCATCACCGGCTGGTGCTGATGAGCCGTCCCGGAGCGCTCTCCGACGACGAAGCCCGCCGCTTCGCCGACTTCATCCGCGAACGGGTCCTGCGCTACTCCGAGCACGAGCGTCCCGAGCTCCCGTGCATCGGGTAAACCGCGGCCCCGGCCCTCCGGGACAGGACCCGGCCTTCACGATTCGGCCGACCGCCTGAACAGTCCGGCAAGGGCTTGATGGTCGGGCAGCCGACGGTCCGGACGGCGGAAATCGAAGGTCGGCAGAAGGCCGGTTTTCACAAAAAAACGGTCCGGCAGACTCCCGTCTGCCGGACCGTTTGCATCGTATCGCACCGCCGGGCTAAAGCACCCCGACCACCCACTTCGTCAGGAAATAACCTCCCACCACCAGCCACACGTAGAGCAGTCCGGCCAGCACGAAGGGCTTGGCACCCGCCTGGCGGAACTTGTCGAGGCTCGTCTCGGTGCCCAGGGCCGTCATGGCCATCGTCAGCATGAAGGTGTCGATATATTCGATCGCACCGTTGAGCGGAATCTCCCGCACGCTCGCCACCCCCAGCAGCGACTGCAGCAGCGAATTGAGGCAGATCACCGCGATAAACCCGAAGGCGAACCACGGAATCGTGATCCGGCTCTTTTCGGCCTTGGCGCCTTGCACGGCGGCAGCCTCCCGGCGGCGCCGTCCGGCCAGCGCGAAGCTCATCACCACCAGCACCGGAGCCAGCATCATCACCCGGATCATCTTCGTAATGGTGGCCGTTGCGGCGATGCCCAGCGAATCGGTCGGGTCCATGGCATTGCCCGCCCCGGCGACGTGCGCCACCTCGTGGAGCGTGCTGCCCGTATAGATCGCCACCTCGGTGTCGGTCATGCCGTCGAGCAGCCCCGTGCGGTACATCACCGGGTAAAGGAACATCGAGAGCGTTCCGAAGATCACCACCGTCGAGACGGCAATCGCCGTCTTGTAGCCTTCGCACTTCACCACCGGTTCGGCGCCCAGAACGGCGGCAGCCCCGCAAATGGCGCTGCCCGTGGAGGTCATCAGCGCCGTATCGCGGTCGATCTTCAGCAGGCGCCCCAGCAGCACGCCGCCCAGGATCGTGACCGTCACAATCACCAGGTCGACCGTCACGGCCGGGATTCCCACGGCCGCAACCTGCGCCAGCGTCAGCCTGAAGCCGTAGAGGATGATGCCCCAGCGCAGCACCTGTTTCGTACAGAACTTGATGCCCGGGACCCACGTCTCGGGGAGTTTGTTGCGCAGGCTGTTGGCGTAGAGCATTCCCAGCACGATGCCGACGATCAGCGGGCTGAACGAGAGCCGCCTGACGACAGGGATTTCGGCGATGTAGAAGGCTGCAAAAGAGAAGAGTGCGATCAGAAGAATTCCGTGGAGCGTATTGGCCCGGTTGCCTTTTTCCAGCATATCAGAATAACTTTTTATTTTTCCGGCCGCAAAGATCGCACCTTTTTCCGAAACACGGAACAATAAATCGTTATATGAAATAACCGCAGGTTATAGCACAACCTCAGAGCCCGGCCCGGACGAAATCCAGGAACTGACGCACCAGACGCGCCGGATGCGCCTCGTTGTGCACGAAGACAAAGTCCCGGAGCAGGGTCAGACCCTCCAGATCCACGATCCGCAGGGCCCCGCTGCGCAGTTCGTCGACCACCGAGAAGGCTGAAACGATCGCCATCGCGTCGCTGTGGCGCACGAAACCCTTGATCCCCTCCGTCGAACCGAGCCGCAGCACGACATTCAGTTGCGAAAGGCGGATCCCACGGTCGGCCAGCGCCGCGGTAATCACCTCCAGCGTTCCGGAACCGTTCTCACGCAGCACCAGCGGGATCCGGCACAACGCTTCGGGCGTCACCGACTCCATGCGGGCGTACTTCCCGCCCGGGCGCGCCACCAGCACCAGTTCGTCGGCCCGGAACGGCGTGTAGTGAAGCCCCTGGCGGCGGCTGACGCTCTCGACCAGCCCCAGGTCGATGGCATGGTCGCCCAGCGCCTGCTCGACCTGCTCGCTGTTGCCCGAGAGCAGCGAAACCCGCACCTTCGGGAAACGAGCCGTAAAACGCGCCAGAATCGGCGGCAGCAGGTACTGCGCAATGGTCGTACTGGCCCCGAGACGCAGTTCGCCCTCGGTCTGGCCCGTGCAGAGGCTCATTTCGTACTCCAGGCGCCGGTAGTCGTCGGCCACCCGTTCGGCCGATGCGAGCAGCGTGCGCCCCGCCTCGGTCAGCTCCAGACGGCTGCCCCGACGTGTGAAAAGCTGCACCTCGTAACGGGATTCCAGCTCGCCGACGTGTTTGCTGACCGCCGGTTGCGAAATACAGAGTTGTTCGGCCGTGCGCGTGAAACTCAGCGTCCGCGCCGCCGTGATGAAGACCTTGAGGCGGAAATCGTCCATGATGCTCAGCCCAGATGCCCTTCGGCCGCAAACTCCGCAACGGAACGCACGTAATGGTCGATGGTCTCCCGCATCGAAACGAAAGACTTACCGCCCGCGGCGTTCTTGTGGCCGCCGCCGTTGAAGTATTTGCGGGCAAAGAGGTTCACGTCCACGTCGCCGCGCGAACGCAGCGACACGCGGATGAACTTGCGGTGGGCCAGGAACATCGCCGACATCTTGACCTTCTTGATCGTCAGGGCGTAGTTCACGAATCCCTCGCTGTCGCCCTGCTGGAACTGGAAGCGGCGCATCTCACTCTCCAGCAGCGACATGTAGGCCACCGTGCCGTTCTGGATCACCTCCATCTTGCGGTTGATGGCGTAGCCGAACAGCCGCGCACGGCCTTCGGTATAGGCGTTGTAGACGCTGTTGTGGATGTCGGGGATCCGGATTCCCTTCTCGACCAGCACCGCCACGGCCCGGAACAGCTCCGGCGTGAGAAACGAAAAGGCGAAGTTCCCCGTATCGGTCATCATCCCGACGTAGAGCAGTTCAGCCATGCGCCGCGTGATGGCATCCGTGCCGCACAGCGCCTCGACGATGCTGTAGACCAGGAAGCAGGTGCTCGACGAATCGGGATGCGAAATGGCCAGGTCGAAACCCTTGTCGGGCGACAGGTGGTGGTCGATCAGCACCCGCACGGCCGTCGTATTGGCCTCGATCGTCTCGCTGAGAATTTCAAGCCGCGAAACGGCATTGAAATCGAGGCAGAAGAGAATGTCGGCCTCGGAAACGGCACGCGCCGCACGCCCTTCGGTATCGGTCTTGAAGACCACGACCTCCTCGATGCCGGGCATCCAGTCGAGGAAATAGGGGTATTTGTTCGGGACGATGCACGTCACCGCATGTCCCATCCCGCGGAGCACCTCGGCCCAGGCAAGGGACGATCCGACGGCATCCCCGTCGGGGTTGGTATGGGAGAGGATGACGATACGCTGTGCGGGGCGGGCAAGCAGTTCCCGCAGGCGTGCGATATGCTCTTTCGACAATTCCATCGGCTGACTTCGCATTGGTGGACCCGGCAAAGATACAAAAAAAGAGGGAGATCACAAACCGATGGCCGGCAAGGTCTCTGCGGACGGGCCCCTCCGGGATTCCCGGGTCCGGGTTGCGCGGCCGACACCGGAGCTCCGGCACCCTCCCCGGCGGCCACATCCCCCCTCTCTCTCGAAAAATTCAGGATCGCGGCGGCCGGTGGTCGGCGGCGTACTTGCGGCACCACGCCGAGATCCCGCACTCCGTACACTTCGGGGAGCGGGCCGTGCAGACATAACGCCCGTGGAGGATCAGCCAGTGGTGCGCGATGGGCAGCAGGTGTTTCGGGATGTTCTTTTCGAGCGTCAGTTCGGTCTGCAGCGGGGTTTTCGAGCGCGTCGTCAGGCCGATGCGCTCCGAAACCCGGAAGACGTGCGTGTCGACCGGCATCACCTCCTTCTGCCACAGCACAGCCCCCAGCACATTGGCCGTCTTGCGCCCGACACCCGGCAGGCGCTGCAGCGCCTCCAGATCGCTCGGAACCTCGCCCCCGAACTCCTCGCAGAGCATCCGCGCCATACCGGCCAGATTCCGCGCCTTGTTGTTCGGGTAGGAGATGCTCCGGATGTAGGGGTAAATCTCTTCGGCCGTGGCCGCGGCCATCGCCTGCGGCGTCGGGAAGGCTTCGAACAGCGCCGGAGTGGTCATGTTGACCCGTTTGTCGGTACACTGTGCCGAGAGGGCCACCGCCACCAGCAACTGATAGGGGTTTTCGTAGTGCAACTCGCTCTCGGCTACGGGCATGTGCTCCGAAAACCAGGCGATAATACCGTCGTAACGCTCTTTTGTTTTCATCGGTTCTTCCTGTTGTTTTTATGGCGGCGGAACAGCACCTTCTTGACCAGCAGCCCGGGGCCTTCGGGGCAGAGCAGCAGCCGCGGGCAGCGCTTTACATCCCGCCACCAACGCGCAAGATACTCCCGGACCCCGCCGTTCCATGACAGCACCCACCACGCCACGGAAGCACGACGCCGCTCCAGCCGGAACCGGTTGCGGCCCGTCCCGTAATGCGCCTCGAACCAGAGATCGATGTCGAGGATCGAATCGCTGAAGGCGATCTGCCGCTGATAGGCTCCGCTGTGGCTCACGCTGTCCGAAAGCCGCCGGTGCACGGCCGTCGTGTCCGGAAGGAAGGCAATGCGGCTCCGGACCGAAAACCACAGCCACATCGGTGCATCGTCGGTCAGCCACTCGGGGTGCTCCTCGGGGCGCACCTCCGCATAGTAGCGGGCAATCAGCCCGCGGCGGGCCAGCGTCGCGCAATTGCAGATCGTCAGGCGGTAGGACAAGTGGTCGAAATCGGTATAGTGGGCCGGATAGTCGGGTTCCGTGCGGTTCTCCGCAGCCCAGAAGCGCTCGGCCGCGGTATAGCACATCCCGCACTCCGGATCGGCCTCCAGCACGTCGGCCTGTTTCTGCAGCTTCCGCGGATCACTCCACCAGTCGTCACCGTCGAGGTAGGCCACGTATTTCCCCCGGCACGCCTCGAACGTCCGCCGGTAGTTGGCCCGCCAGCCGACATTCTCCGCCGAGGTCACCAGCCGGATCCGCTCCGGATAGCGTGCCGCATAGCTCTCGCAGATCGACCGCGTGGCATCCGTACTGCAATCCTCACCCAGAACCAGCTCCACACCGAACGTCGTCTTCTGAGCCAGTACGCTCTCGATGGCCCGGGGCAGGTAGGCTTCGTGGTTGTAGGTCGTCATGCAGACCGAGACCAGCGGGGTTGCCGACGCCGTTTCCCGGGGATTCATTCCGGGTTGCCGAGGTTTCATGGTTGTCAAAGCTTGGTCAGTTTGGCAAACTTCGCCAACAGGGTCTTTTCGCCCGCATTGTCGAAGCGCACCACTAATTTATGATCCGTAGCAAGGGTCTCGATGCGTTCCACGACCCCGACACCGAACATCGGATGTTCAACCCGCTGTCCGACCGCGTATTCACTCGCGGAGAGGCTGCCGCTCCCGCCCGCCGGACGCACGCCGAGGCGCCGCATCCCTTCGGTCGAGGGGCGCAGGGGCTGCACCAGGGCCGGATCCGGAGCCGTCGGGCGCGGCGACGTTTGCGGGGACTGGGGCTGGGAAGAACGCGGAAAACGCCGGGCCGGGCCCGATTCGCCGTCTGAAGGGATTCCGAAACCGCCGCTGCGCGAACCGGAACCAGCACCACCAGTCCCATAGCTGCCGCGGCCGGGCCCGGAAGCACCGCCGTAATTCCCGCCGCGGCCGTAGGAGCCCGAACCGCCGCCGGATGCCGCGCCGCCGCGCCCCCCGAAGCCGTTCGACGAAGCAGGACCGCCGAAACGCGAGGTCTGCTGTTTCTGCTGGAAGCGGTAGTCGAAACGGCGGCGCAGCTCGTCGATAGCCGAGGCGCCTTCGGCGCCCGGGCGCGGCATCCGCTCGTCGCCCAGATCGACTTCCGTCTCGACATAACGCGGGTCGATCTCCCGCAGGAAGCAGCTCGGACGCGAAAATTCCATGTTGCCCCAGCGAAAACGCATCTCGGCATAGGAGATCGTCGCCGCAACCTTCGCACGGGTCAGCGCCACGTAGAACAAACGCCGCTCCTCCTCGATACCGTCGGGCGATTCGGCCGCCCGCTGCGAGGGAAAGAGGTTCTCCTCCAGACCCACGATATAGACATATTTGTATTCGAGGCCCTTGGCCGAGTGGACCGTCATCAACGTCACCTTGTTGCTGCTTTCGGGATCGTCCTTGTCCATGTCCGACATCAGCATCATCCCCTGCAGCCACTCCTCGACGGTTGCCTCCTCCTCGGGCTGCCGCTCGCCGTTGCGGATCTCGGCGTCGCAACGCTCCTTGAACTCCTGCATCGAGTTCAACAACTCCTCGATGTTGTCCAGCGCCGAGGCCGCCTCCGGGGTATTCTCGGCCCGGTAGGCGGCAAGCAGCCCCGAGCGTGTCGCCACCTCCAGACCGAAGTCGTAGAGTCCCTTGTCCGTGCGGGAGAGCGACAGCGAACGGATCATCGCCACGAACTCCGCGACCTTGCGCGCGATGGTCCGCTGCACGGGGTCGGTCGTCGGTTCGGCCGTCAGTGCATCGACCGCCTCCCACATCGAGACGCCCCGCTGCACGGCCAGGTCGGCGATCCGCTGCACGGTCGTATCGCCAATCCCCCGCACCGGGCAGTTGACGATCCGCCGGAAAGCCTCGTCATCGCGCGGATTGATCACCAGCCGGATGTAGGCCATCAGGTCCTTCACCTCCTTGTGGTCGTAGAACGACGAACCCTTGTAGATGCGGTAGGGGATGCCGCGCCGCCGGAGATTGTCCTCCAGCACGGCCGACTGGTTGTTCGTGCGGTAGAGAATCACCGCTTCGGACCACTCGTC
>CALUMM010000018.1 GCA_944321755.1 uncultured Alistipes sp. | reverse complement strand
AAGAAGCGCTCGCGGGCGTCGAACGAGACGTAGCCGTGGTGGTGGTAGATCATCGAGGTCACGCCGTCGAAGCGGAAGCCGTCGAAGTGGAACTCGTCGAGCCAGTACTTGACGTTCGAGAGCAGGAAGTGCTGGACCTCCTCCTTTCCGTAGTCGAAGAGTTTCGAATCCCAGTAGGGCTGGTTTCCGGCCTCGCCGGGTTTCGAGTAGAGGTGGTCGGTTCCGTCGAGTTCGTTGATCCCCTCGTTGAGGTTCTTGACGTAGTGGGCGTGCACGAGGTCCATGATGACGGCCAGCCCGAGTTCGTGGGCGCGTCGGATCAGCTCCTTCAGCTCCTCGGGGGTCCCGCAGCGCGACGTGGGGGCGAAGAAGCTCGACACGTGGTATCCGAACGACCCGTAGTAGGGGTGTTCGGCGATGGCCATGAGCTGCACGGCGTTGTATCCGTCGCGCTTGATGATCGGGAGGATCTTTTCGGTGAATTCGCGGTAGGTTCCGACGCCCTCGCGCTCCTGGGCCATGCCGACGTGGGCCTCGTAGATCAGCAGGCTCCCGTTCTTCGAGGCGTCGAAGTTGTCGCCTTGCCAGTCGAAAGGCTCGGCGGGCTGCCAGAACTGCGCCGTGTAGTCTTTGGTCGCGTCGTCCTGGACCACGCGGCGGGCGTAGGCCGGGATGCGGTCCATCCAGCCGTTGTCGCCGTGGACGTGGATCTTGTAGAGGGACCCGTGTGTGAGGCGGTCGCGGTACATCGCCGCGGGGAAGAAGGCGCTCCAGACGCCCGCGGCATCGCGGTGCATCCGGATCTCGGTGCGCTGCCAGTTGTTGAAGTCGCCGAAGACGTAGACGTCCTGGGCGCCGGGGAGCCATTCTCGGAGCCACCATCCGTCGAGGGTTTCGTCCCACTGCCAGCCGAAATAACGGTATCCGTTGGCGTAGTCGACGATCGACCCGGCAGCGTGCTCGATAGCCTCCATTTTAGCCGTGTAGCGTTCGTGTCGGCGGTTCATCTGCTCCTCGACGGGCTGGAGCCACTCGTCGCGTTCGACGATCGGGAGTCTTTTATCGGTTTTTTCCATGTCCATGACGGCATTTTTTCATCAAGCGGGTTAAAATCGGGACCGGCGGCAGCAAAAAAGGCGGATTGGCCTGTGAATTTTGCCGCGGCGTATCCTGTCTCTTACAAATATATGAAAAATTTTTCTATCTTTGTCGGCGAACCGGAAAAACCGTTTACTTAAAATACCAAATCACAATTATGTTCAAAGGACAACCCAAAGGTTTGTACGCCCTTTCGCTGGCCAATACGGGCGAGCGTTTCGGCTACTATACCATGCTTGCGATCTTCACGCTCTTCCTGCAGGCGAAATTCGGTTACACGGAGGCCGTCACGACCCAGATCTACGGTATCTTCCTGGCTGCGGTCTACTTCATGCCCTTCTTCGGGGGCATTCTGGCCGACCGTTTCGGCTTCGGGAAGATGGTCACGCTGGGCATCTTCGTGATGTTCGCGGGCTATGCGCTGCTCTCGATCCCGACGGGAACGGGATTCGCGGGTCAGGCGATGATGTTCGGGGCCCTGGCCCTGATTGCCTGCGGCACGGGTCTCTTCAAGGGGAACCTGCAGGTGCTGGTGGGCAATCTCTACGACGATCCGGCCTACCAGTCGAAGCGCGACAACGCCTTCTCGATCTTCTACATGGCGATCAACATCGGTGCGATGTTCGCTCCGGCGATGGCCAAGTGGATCACGAACCACTTCCTGGCGCAGGACGGACTGGTCTATAACGGACAGATCCCGGCCCTTGCGCACCAGTACCTCGAACTGGGCGAACAGATGCCCGCCGAGCCGCTGGCCAAGCTGCAGGAACTGGCCGCATCGATGGGCTCTTCGATCGCCGACCTGGGCGAGTTCTCGCGCCATTATATCGAAAAACTCTCCACGGCCTACAACATGGGCTTCGGGGTTGCGTGCGTGTCGCTGATCGTTTCGTACCTGATCTACGTGGGCTTCCGGCGGACCTTCAAGCACGCCGACGTGACGGCCAAGCAGCAGGCTGCCGCCGCTACGGCCGCCGGTGCGAAACCCGTTGAGCTGACCCCCGCGCAGACCAAGTCGCGCATCACGGCGCTGATGCTGGTCTTCGCCGTGGTGATCTTCTTCTGGATGGCCTTCCACCAGAACGGCTCGACGATGACCTTCTTCGCACGCGACTACACGACCTCCGAGGCTACGGGCGTCACCCGCATGGGCTTCGACATCTTCAACCTCGTGCTGGTGCTCGTCGGGGTCTACGGCATCGTGGGCTTCTTCCAGTCGGAGAAGGGCCGCGGCAAACTCATCAGCGCCGCAGCCTTCGCCGTCGCCGCGGGAGCCCTGATCTACCGCTATACGCTCACGCCCGATCCGGTTCACATCCTGCCGCAGGAGTTCCAGCAGTTCAACCCCTTCTATGTCGTGGGTCTTACGCCGATCTCGGTGGCGATCTTCACGGCCCTGGCCCGCAAGGGCAAGGAGCCTTCGGCCCCGCGCAAGATCGGCCTCGGGATGATCATCGCGGCCTTCGGGTTCCTGATCCTGACGATCGGTTCGCTGGGTCTGATGTCTCCCGTGGAGGTGAAGGCCGCCGGAGCCAGCGATACGTTCGTGTCGCAGAACTGGCTGATCTCGACCTACCTGGTGCTGACGTTCGCCGAGCTGCTGCTCTCGCCGATGGGTATCTCGTTCGTGTCGAAGGTGGCGCCTCCGAAGTACAAGGGCATGATGATGGGCTGCTGGTTCGCGGCCACGGCCATCGGCAACTACGCCACGTCGCTCATCGGCTACCTCTGGGGCAGCGGCATGGCGCTGTGGATGGTCTGGAGCGTGCTGATCGTGCTGTGCCTGCTCTCGGCGCTCTTCATCTTCTCGATCATGCGCAAACTCGAAAACGCTACGGCGGCCTGATGCCGGCCGTCTCCGCCTCTGGGAAGCCCGGACGATTGTCGTCCGGGCTTTTTTCGACCCGGAGGGAGGGGGTGCAAAAAACCGGAAAACTTTTTTGGTTTCTCAGGTTTTCTTGCTATATTTGTCTTATCAACACCGGGATCCATGACTCAGAAAGAACGGATCATAGCTCAGGCCATGCGGATGTTCGTCTCGCAGGGGATCAAGTCTGTGCGGATGGACGACATCGCGCAGCAGCTGGGCGTTTCGAAGCGCACGCTCTACGAATTTTTCGGCGACAAGGAGAGCCTGCTCTACCTGTCGATGGAGTATTTTTTCGAGTGTAAGCGTCTCGAACGCCGGGAGGCGTGTGTCGGGGCTCGGAATGTGCTTGAAGCGATGTTCCGGGTGCTGGGGTGCATCATGGAGGATTCGGAGGTGATCCACCGCCTGCTGGGGAATCTTCGGAAGTTTTATCCGGGGGTTCACGAGCGGCTGTTGCGCGAAGGCTCGGCGAAGAGCCGCTGCGATCTGGGGAACATGCTCCGGCAGGGGATTGCCGACGGGCTGTTCGTGGAGACGATCAACGTCGAGCTGGCCATTACGGTGCTATACTATACGGCGTCGGCGATTACCGACCGCAAGGATCTGCTGCTGCCCGAGGGGATGAGCGAACGCGAGGCCTTCGTGCAGATCGTGAGCAACTTTTTCCGGGGGATCTCGACGCCCGAGGGGGCCCGTCTCGTGGACGACTACCGTCGGAGCCTGAACGCCTCCGGGACCGGGGTTTGAGCCGGCGGGGCAATCAAAGGAAAATATCGGACAGACAGATATGAAAAAGAGGGTACAGACCATGTTTCTGACTGCGGGGCTTGTATTTTTTTCGGGGCTTTCCGGCGTTTCGGCGCAGCTGCGTCTGACGCTTCCCGCGGCGTTGGAGATTGCGTTGAGCGAGAACCCGACCGTGCGTGTTGCGGAGATGGAGGTCGAGCGCTACGACTATGTGAAGCGTCAGACGTGGGGGAGTCTGCTTCCGCAGCTTACGGCTTCGGGCAGCTACACGCGGTCGATCGTGAAGTCGGAGATGCGGGGCGGGATTTCGTTCGGGGCGGACAATACGTTTGCCGTGCAGGGGGACCTGACGCTGCCGCTCTTTGCGCCGTCGGTCTACCGGACGCTGAAGATGAACGACACGCAGCGGGCCGCGGCGGTCGAGGCGGCTCGTTCGTCGCGCATCGACCTGGCGGCCGAGGTGCGCAAGGCGTTCTACAACATCCTGCTGGCCGAACAGTCGCTGGCTGTGCTGCGCGAATCGGAGGCCACGGTGCAGCGGACGGTCGACGACACGCGGGTGCAGTACCGCAACGGCCTGGCTTCGGAGTACGACCTGCTGACGGCTCAGGTTCAGTTGAGCAACCTGCGTCCGACGATCCTGCAGACCGAGAATTCGATCAAGCTGGCGAAACTGATGCTGAAGATGTACCTTTCGCTACCCGAGGAGGTGGAGATCGAGGTGGAGGGCGAGCTGGATGCCATGCGGGACGAGGTGCTGGCGGGGACCGAGGGGCTGACGGCGGACGTTTCGCAGAACAGCAGTCTGCGGTCGCTGGAACTGCAGGAGGAGCTGCTCGAACGGTCGCTGCGGGCGGCCAATGCGGGTCGTCTGCCGACGCTGGCGGCCTTCGGGACGGCCTCCTGGACGGGCAACGACATGGAGCCCTTCCTGAACATGGGGGCGGGCGACGATTCGCGCTATTTCTGGACGCATCCGATTTCGGTGGGGGTGCAGCTGTCGGTTCCGATCTTTGCGGGGCTGACGCGGATGAACCGGTCGCGGGAGTTGAAGAACCAGCTTTCGCAGATCACCCTGCAGCGGGTCTACGCGCGGCAGCAGCTGGACGTGCAGGTCCGTTCGGCGCTGAACGACCTGCTGACGGCGCGGGAGACGATGTTCGCGCAGGAGAAGACCGTGGAGCAGGCGCGCAAGGCCTACCGGATTTCGGACACGCGCTACCGGGCCGGGGCGGGCACGATCCTCGAACTGAACAGCGCGCAGCTGTCGCAGACGCAGGCGCAGCTGAACTATTCGCAGGCGATCTACGATTACCTCACGGCGAAGGCGGAGTACGACCGGATCGTGGGGCGCGAACGATAGGGCAACGAAAAAAAGAGACGACGGATATGAGAAAAATTCTGCTGATGATGGCTGTGGCTGCGGTGACGTGCGGCTGCGGCGGCGGGGGGAAGCGGACGGCTCCGGAATCGGAGCAGACGGCGGTTCTGACCCGCAGTATGGAGGCCGAGGGTGCGACGGTGCAGCTCCTGGAGGAGTTCACCTCGGAGATCGAGCCGTACCGGGAGAACGACATTACGCCGGCGGCGTCGGGTGTGCATATCGACCGGATTCTGGTTGAGGTGGGCGACGCGGTGCGGGAGGGTCAGCTGGTGGTTTCGCTGGACCCGACGCAGTACACGCAGCAGCTCGTGCAGCTGCAGACCGTCGAGAGCGACTACAACCGGCTGCTTCCGGTCTACGAGGCGGGGGGCATCTCGGCGCAGCAGATCGAGCAGGCCAAGGCGCAGCTGGACGTGCAGCGGGAGGTGGTTGCGAACCTGAAGAAGAACATCGAGGTGCGTTCTCCGATCACGGGGGTCGTCACGGCCCGGAACTACGAATCGGGGGACCTTTTCGCGCAGCAGCCGATCCTTCACATCATGCAGATCGACCCGTTGAAGGTGATCGTGAACATTTCGGAGCAGTTTTTCCGGCAGGTGAAGGTCGGGATGCCGGTGGATCTGTCTGTGGAGATCTTTCCCGACCGGCTTTTTGCGGGACGGGTTTCGCTGATCTACCCGGCGTTGGACGCCACGACGCGGACCTTCAAGGTGGAGGTGACGGTTCCCAACGGCGAGGGGACGCTGCGCCCGGGGATGTATGCCCGCACGACGTTCGACATGGGCAGCAAGGAGGGCGTGATGGTTCCGGACGTCGCCATCCAGAAGCAGGTGGGTTCGTCCGAGCGTTATGTCTACGTCATCGTGGGGGACACGGTTGCCGAACGGCGTTCGGTGGAGGTGGGTCGCCAGGTGGGTGACCGGGTGGACATCCTGCAGGGCGTGGCGGCCGGCGAGCAGGTGGCCGTGACGGCGCTGTCGAAGCTTTACGACGGTGCCCGCGTGGAGATCAAACAGGACTAAAAAAAACGATGATCCGATGAAAATATACGAAAGTGCGGTACGGAAGCCGATCTCTACGGTGCTGTTGTTCCTCGGCGTGATGGTCTTCGGGCTCTTCTCGCTGTCGCACCTGGCCGTGGACCAGTATCCGGAGATCGAGATTCCGCAGATTTCGGTCATCACGATGTACCCGGGGGCGAATGCCGCGGAGATCGAGACCAACATCACGCGGGTGCTGGAGGACAACCTCAATACGGTGAGCAACCTCAAGAAGCTGACCTCCAAATCGCAGGACAACGTTTCGATGATCAACGTGGAGTTCGAGTACGGATCGGACCTGGACGAGGGTGCGAACGAGATCCGGGATGCGGTTTCGCGCGTGCAGTCGATGCTTCCGGACGGGATCGAGTACCCGACGATCTTCAAGTTTTCGACGTCGATGATGCCGATCATGATGCTTGCGGTGACGGCCGAGGAGAGCTACCCGGCGTTGAGCAAGATTCTGGACGACAAGCTGGTGAACGTGCTGAACCGCGTGGACGGTGTGGGAGCCGTGTCGGTGATCGGGGCTCCGGAGCGTGAGGTGCAGGTGAATGTCGATCCGGTGCGTCTGGACGCCTACGGGCTGACGGTCGAGCAGCTGGGCCAGATCATCGCCGCGGAGAACGTGAACATCCCGAGCGGGACGATCGACATCGGCAACAATACGTTCAACATCAAGGCCGACGGGGAGTTCAAGCTCTCGGACGAGCTGCGCAAGGTGGTGGTTTCGAACGCCGGGGGGCGCACGGTGATGCTTTCGGACGTGGCGGAGATCCGCGACACGCTGGAGAAGGCGACCATGGACGAGCGCGTGAACGGCCAGCGGGGCGTCCGTGTGATGTTCCAGAAGCAGTCGGGGGCCAACACGGTGAATATCGTCCACGAGATCCAGTCGCGGCTGCCGGCGATCCAGAAGACGCTGCCGCGGGACGTGAAGATGGAGTTGATCTTCGAGGGTTCGCAGGAGATCACCGACGCCATCCATTCGCTGTCGGAGACGATTCTCTATGCGTTTGTCTTTGTGGTGCTGGTGGTGATGATCTTCCTCGGACGGTGGCGTGCGACGCTGATCATCTGCATGACGATTCCGGTGTCGCTGATCTGTTCGTTCATCTACCTCTTCGCCACGGGTTCGACGCTCAATATCATCTCGCTGTCGTCGCTGTCGATTGCCATCGGCATGGTGGTCGACGACGCCATCGTGGTGCTGGAGAACATCACGACGCACATCGAGCGGGGCTCGAACCCGAAGGAGGCGGCGATCTACGCCACGAACGAGGTGTGGCTGTCGGTGATTGCCACGACGCTGGTGGTGGTTGCGGTGTTCCTTCCGCTGACGATGGTCCCGGGCATGGCGGGCATCCTGTTCCGCGAGCTGGGGTGGATCGTGACGATCGTGGTGTGCGTCTCGACGACGGCGGCGATTTCGCTTACGCCGATGATGTCGGCCTACATGCTCCGTCTCGAAGGGGGCGTGCACGACTACAAGGGTCTGGGCGTGGTCTACAAACCGATCGACCGGGCGCTGACGTGGCTGGACGAGGCCTATGCCCGGGCGCTGAACTGGGTGGTCCATCACCGCCGGATTACGGTTTTCTCGATGATGTCGGTCTTCGTGGTGTCGCTGGGGCTTCTGACGCAGGTTCCGACGGAGTTTTTCCCGCCGTCGGACAACAACCGGATTGCGGCGACCGTCGAGCTGGAGCAGAACATTGCGGTGGAGTACACGTCGCGGATTGCGCGTCAGATCGACAGCATCATCTATGCGAAATATCCCGAGGTGATTCTGGTTTCGGCGTCGGCCGGAGCGAACTCTTCGGACAACGCCTTTGCGGCGATGCAGACCACGGGGTCGCACATCATCAACTACAACATCCGTCTGACGGATGTCGAGGGGCGCGAGCGTTCGATCTACGTGATTTCGGACCTGCTGCGCCAGGACCTCGACGGGATTCCGGAGATCCGGCAGTATACGATCACGCCGGGCGGAGCGATGGGCGGCATGGTGGGCGGCGCCTCCACGGTAGACATCAAGGTGTTCGGCTACGACATGGACCTGACGAACGCGGTTGCGAACGATCTGAAGGAGAAGATGCGCGGATTGCCGGGCGTGCGTGACGTGAAGCTTTCGCGCGACGACCTGCGTCCGGAGTACAACGTGGTTTTCGACCGCGACCGGCTGTCGTACTACGGGATGAACAGCGCCACGGCGTCGCAGGCCGTTCGGAACCGCATCGACGGTCTTGTGGCATCGAAATACCGCGAGGACGGCGACGAGTACGACATTGTGGTGCGCTACGCCGAGCCGTTCCGTCGGCGGGTGGAGGATGTCGAGAACATCACGCTGTACAATGCGCAGGGACGCCCCGTGAAGCTCAAGGAGGTGGGGTCGGTCGTTGAGGAGTACGCCGCGCCGGAGATCGAGCGGGAGAACCGCCAGCGGGTCATTTCGGTGGAATCGACCCTCGGGGCGGGCGTTGCGCTGGGCGACGTGGTGACGGAGGTGAACCGGCTGCTTGCCGACTACCCGACGCCGGACGGCGTGGATCTCGAAGTGGGCGGTACGGTCGAGGACCAGGGCGACGCCTTCACGGACCTGATGACGCTCTTCGTGCTGATCGTGATCCTGGTCTACATCGTGATGGCCACGCAGTTCGAGTCGCTGAAGTTCCCGTTCATCATCATGTTTACGATTCCGTTTGCCTTCACGGGGGTATTCCTGGCGTTGTGGCTGACCTCCACGCCGCTGTCGCTCATTGCACTGATCGGTGCGATCATGCTGGTGGGCATCGTGACGAAGAACGGCATCGTGATGGTGGACTACATGAACCTTCTGATCGAGCGGGGATCGGGGGTTTTCGACGCGGTGATTGCGGGCGGGAAGAGCCGTCTGCGTCCGGTGCTGATGACGTCGTTCACGACGGTGCTGGGCATGTTGCCGCTGGCGATCGGCACGGGAGCCGGGTCGGAGACGTGGCAGCCGATGGGTATCGCGGTGATCGGGGGTCTGACCTTCTCGACGATCCTGACGCTCTTCATCGTGCCGGTGCTCTATTCGATTCTGGTGCACCGTGCGCAGCGCAAGGAGCAGGAGCGTCAGGCCCGTTTAGCTGCGGCGCACCAGGCAAGCCGCCATTGAGGGATGTGAAACCGAAAAAACGAAATCGAAAAATGAAAGCCGTATTTTTATCCTATAACCAGGCGCTGACCGACCGGGTCCACGCGATTCTGGATGAACAGGGGATCCGGGGCTTCACGAAGTGGGCTCTGACCGAGGGCCGGGGTTCGGTGGACGGCGAACCCCACTACGGGACGCACGCCTGGCCGTCGATGAACGCCTCGATCCTGGCCATTGTCGAGGACGAACAGGTTGCGCCGCTCATGGAGGCGTTCCGGGCGATGGATGCCGCCACGAAGATGCAGGGCTCGCGGGCCTTCTACTGGAATATCGAAGGGGGATTTTGAGCCTTCCACTCTCTCCTCCCTCTCCTCCCTCTCCGACCTCTCCGACCTCTCCTCTCTCTTCACTCTTCACTCTTCACTCTCCCCCCCCCTTTCCGTTCCTCTCCGCCCCCCCCCACGAAAAGTCCCCCGCACCTGACTGTGCGGGGGACTTTTCGTAGGAAGGATTCCGGCAGCTATTCGGCCTCGACCTTCAGGGTGAAGCCGCCTCCGGGAGCGAGATGCACCTCGAAGGGGCGGGAGGTATCGATCCGGATCTCCTCGCGGCGGTAGTCCGAGGCTTTGCGGTCGGCATTCACGCCGTCGCGGAAGAGTTCTGCGGGGCGGGTTCCGCCGAGGAACGAAAGGTCGACCTTGAGATCGCGGGGCGTCCAGTCGGTGATACCTCCGATGTACCACGTGGAGCCCTTGCGGCGTGCGGTGACGATGTACTCGCCGATTTCACCCGCGAGGATGCGGGTTTCGTCCCAGACGGTCGGGATTGCGGCGATGAAGCGCGTGCACTCCATCTCTTTGAGGTAATTGGTCGGGGAGTCGCAGAGCATGTTGAGCGGGGAGTCCAGCACGATGTAGAGTCCGAGCTGGTGGCAGCGGGTTCCCTGGCTCATGGGTTCCGAATTCGAGGGGCGGTAGTTCTGGCGCGTGCCGTTGATCATCGCGCCCTGGGTGTAGTCCATCGGCCCGGCGACCTGGCGGATGAAGGGGAGTTGGGTGTCGTATTTCACCTGGTCGTGGGATGCGGGGCGCCATTTGAGCTGTTCCAGGCCGTGCACGCCCTCGAAGTTGAGGACGTTGGGCCAGGTGCGGTTCAGCCCGGCGGGCTTGTGTGTTCCGTGGAAGTCGATCAGGAGCCGGTATTTCGCGGCGGTAGCAGCGGCGCGGTGGTTGAAGGCGGTCATCTGCTGGTCGTCGCGGTCCATGAAGTCGACCTTGAATCCCTTGACGCCCATCTCGGCGTAGTGGCGGCAGACGCGCTCCATGTCGCGGTCGAAGGCGTAATACCCGGCCCAGAGGATGATCCCGACGTTGCGGGCGGCGCCGTACTCGACGAGTTCGCGCAGGTCGATCTCCGGCACGACCTGCATCAGGTCGGCCTGGAGGTTGACGGCCCATCCTTCGTCGAGAATGACGTATTCGATGCCGTTTTCGGCGGCAAAATCGATGTAGTATTTGTAAGTGGCATTGTTGACGCCGGTGCGGAAGTCGACGCCGGCGAGGTTCCAGTCGTTCCACCACTCCCAGGCGACCTTTCCGGGACGGATCCACGACGTGTCGTCGATCTTCGAGGGGGCGGCGAGCAGGTAACTCAGGTTCGAGGCGGCGATCTGCGTGTCGCTGCCCACGACGGCCATGCGCCAGGGGAAGCTCCGCGGAGCGGCGACCTCGGCAATGTGCCCCTTGCGTGTGCGGACGACCATCTGCAACTGGTTGTGCCCGCCCTGTTCGAGCCGGTCGGGGCAGGGTGCGAACATCCCCGTCAGACGGTTTTTGCCGTCGGCCTTGCGGAGATAGAGCCCGGGATAGTCGCAGAGGTCGCTCTCCGAGAGGCAGAGCTTCACGCCCTGCCCGGCATCGACCACGAGGGGCAGGAAGGCCAGGCGCCCGGGATTCATCTGCGAGAGGGGTGCCTCGGTGTAGATGTTCTCGAACGAGTGGAAGAACTGCGAGTCGAAATCGCCGTCGGACCCTGCGGTGACATAGGGGACCGTGGTCTGGAAATCTGCGGGGAAGCGGTACTCGACGCATTCGTTCACGACGTGAAAGGGCTTGCGGGCATGGCTCACGAACCGGTAGGCCACGCCGTCGTCGTAGGCGCGGAACTCCACGCTCCAGTCTCCCTTCATGCGGAGGGTCAGGGCGTTGTAGTTTTCGCGGATCGAATCGGCGCGGTAGAGGGGCGAGGCGATCCACCGGTCGACGCTGGTGCGGGCGGCTTTGGTCACGCGGGGTGCGGCGCCCCACACGGCGCCGTTGTCGAGCGTCATGGCTACGGGCGAAGCCTCCAGCAGCGTGCGTCCGTCGCGGACGATGTCGTAGGTCAGCTCCTCGGCGGCCGTGACGGTTGTCTGCAGCCGACCGTCGGGAGAGGCGAGGGTGTAGGTTTTCCGGGGCAGGGCCTGGGTTGCGGCGGCCAGCAGCAGCGCCGCGGCGAGGAAGATCGTTTTTTTCATTCGTTATGCGTTTGGGTTTGCTTCAAAGGTACTGTCAGTTCGTAAAAATACTGAAAATATCCCGATCCTGCAAACGTTTTTTCGGACGATGGATTCGGCGGCGGCATCTCCGGGAAGAGTCCCGGAGGTGTTTTCGGCGGCGGGCCGCGGCATTTTTCGCGAAAATAGTTACCTTTGCAACCATGAAACTCACCTTTCTGGGAACCGGAACCTCGCAGGGCGTGCCCGTCATCGGGTGCCGTTGCCGGGTCTGCACCTCGGCCGACCCCCGGGACCACCGTCTGCGCACCTCGGCGATGGTCGAGACCCGGGGCGTGCGGCTCGTGATCGACGCGGGGCCTGATTTCCGCTACCAGATGCTCCGCACGGGGGTGCGCCACCTCGACGGCATCCTGCTGACCCACGAACACAAGGACCACATCGGCGGTCTGGACGACGTGCGGGCGTTCAATTTCGTGGATTATCCCCCGACGGTCCACCGCGTGGATATCTACGCTTCGCCGCGGACCGCGGCGTGCGTGCGCAAGGATTTCGACTACGCCTTCGCGCAGGACAAGTACCGCGGGGTCCCGGAGATCGCGCTTCACGAGATCGATGTCGAGCGTCCCTTCACGATTCAGGGCGTCGAGATCATCCCCGTTTCGGGGCACCATTCGGAGCGCTTCACCGTGACGGGCTACCGGATCGGACGGCTGGCCTACCTGACGGACTTCAAGACGATCGCGGAGTCGGAGGTGGAGAAACTCCGGGGTGTGGAGGTGCTGGTGGTCAATGCGCTGCGCTTTGCGGAGCACTACTCGCACTTCAACGTGGCGGAGGCGCTGGAGCTGATCCGTCGGGTGGGGCCTCGGGAGGCGTGGCTGACGCACATGTCGCACGACATCGGGCTGCAGGCCGAGACGGAACCGACGCTGCCGCCGGGGGTGCGGATGGCCTGCGACACGCTGACGGTCGAGTGCGCGGATTGAGGCTCCGGGCTGTGGCGTGAAATCGAAAACAAAGCGTAAACAAACGATATGAAGACATTGAAGGATCGCGTGATTGTCATCACGGGCGCCTCGTCGGGGATCGGCGAGGCGATGGCAAAGGTCTATGCGGCGCAGGGCGCGAAGGTGGTGCTCGGGGCGCGGAGCGTGCAGAAGCTCCAGTTGCTGACGGGTGAAATCCGCGCGCAGGGGGGCCAGGCGGCCTACTGCGGGGTGGACGTAACCCAACCCGAGGAGTGCCGCGAGTTGATCGAGACGGCCGTCCGGGAGTTCGGGCGTCTGGATGTGCTGATCTGCAATGCGGGGATCTCGATGCGTGCGATTTTCGACGACGTGGAGCTCGACGTGCTGCACCGCCTGATGGATGTGAACTTCTGGGGCACGGTCAACTGCTGCAAATATGCGCTGCCGTACCTCCAGCGGACGAAGGGCTCGATCGTCGGCATCTCGTCGGTCGCCGGACTGCACGGACTGCCCGGCCGCACGGGTTATTCGGCGTCGAAATACGCCATGACGGGCTTCCTGGAGACGCTGCGCATCGAGAATCTCAAGAAGGGTCTCCACGTGATGATCGCCTGCCCGGGGTTCACGGCCTCGAACGTGCGTTTTTCGGCGCTGACGGCCGACGGTTCGCAGCAGGGCGAGACGCCGCGCGACGAATCGAAGATGATGACCGCCGAGCAGGTGGCCCGGATCGTAGGGCGGGGGATCGTGCGCCGCAAGCGGCTGTGCCTGATGGAGGCGGAGGGGCGTGCGACGCACTTCGTGAAGAAGTTCGCGCCGGGCTTCCTCGACCGGATGTTCTACCTGGTGATGTCCCGCGAACCGGATTCGCCGCTGAAATAGGGGTCCGCGAAGGCCGCAGACAAGGGGTGCCGCGAAAGGGGCACCCCTTTTTTTGTCCCGGGAAGTCTCCTGCAAACCCGTCCGGGAGGGCTCGCGGGACGTTTTTCGAAATCCCCTTTGGACAGTCTTTCCGGGCGGTTTTTGGACAAATTCCGCATTCCATTGCACAAAATTGAAGGTTATTTGAGCGGTTTTAAAAATCAATTCTTCAATTCTCGGGGTCTCTCCGGGGGCTTATGGGTACTTTTGTATTCGTCAAAACAACCTGAATACAAAAACCTGAACCATCCATGAGAAAAAACCTCCTCCTGATTCCGGGACTTTTTTCCCTTTTTGTGCTGAGCTCCTGCCACACGGGGTCCGATCCGAAGATCGACGCCGTGAAGCGGGCCATCGACGTTGCCCACGCCCAGTTGGAACTCTCCGCTGCGGAGTTCGATTCGCTGCCGGGTTTTCCGCGCTCGCTGATGCCGAAATTCAAGGTCGTGGACCCGAAGGACTGGACCAGCGGCTTCTATCCGGGTACGCTGTGGGAAGCCTACCGCCTGACGGGCGACGAGCACCTGCGCGCCGAGGCCGAGAAATTCACCGCGCGGCTCGAAGGCATACAATATTATAAGGGGACGCACGACCTGGGCTTCATGGTCTTCTGCAGCTACGGACAGCAGCAGCAGGCGCTTCATGACGCGCATTCGGCCGAAGTGATCGTCGAGGCGGCCAACAGCCTCATTTCGCGTCAGGATCCGGTCATCGGCGTGATCCGCTCGTGGGACTTCGGGGAGTGGAACTACCCGGTGATCATCGACAACATGATGAACCTGGAGATGCTCTTCTGGGCCTCGAAGCATACGGGAGACCCGAAATACCGCGACGTGGCGGTTCGCCATGCGGACATCACGCTGCAGAACCACTTCCGTGAGGACGCCAGCTCGTACCACGTGGTGAGCTACAACGACGACGGCACGGTCGAGAGCCGCGGGACGTTCCAGGGCTACTCCGACGCTTCGGCCTGGGCCCGGGGCCAGGGCTGGGGCCTCTACGGCTATACGATGTGCTACCGCGAGACGGGCGACACGAAATATCTGGACCATGCGCGTCGCATCGCCGCGTTCATCATGAACCATCCGCGGACGCCCGAGGATCTGATTCCCTACTGGGACTACGACGCTCCGGACATTCCGAACGCTCCGCGCGACGCTTCGGCTGCGGCGGTGATCGCCTCGGCGCTCTTCGAGTTGTCGACGCTGGTTCCCGAGAGCGAGGGCAAGGCCTATTTCGAACGGGCCGAAGCGATGCTGATGAGCCTGTCGTCGGATGCCTACCTGGCCGGGAAGGGCACCAACGGGGGCTTTATCCTGAAGCACAGCGTGGGTCATCTGCCCGCCGAGAGCGAGATCGACACGCCGCTCAACTACGCGGACTACTACTATCTGGAGGCTATCCAGCGTTATCTTTCGCTGCGGGGCGTGGATCCTCTGCAGCTCTGAAACAGCAATCCCTAAAACCATTAACCATATGAAACGAATCTTTACGAAGATCTCGTTGTTCTGTCTCGTTGTCTCGTCGGCCCTCACCGTAGGGTGCCTGGGGGACGAAGTGATGGGCAGCGAGGAGAGCAACGGTTCGCAAACGACCGATTCGACGATTCCCGGAAACAGTGTGATCGACGCCCGCGTCTTCAAGGCGTTGAACCTGGATCTTCCGGAACTCGCCTCCGTGAAGGCCTACTACGAATCCGACCAGTATTATCTGGCGGCGCAGGCCCTGTTGAACTATTTCCGTTCGCGGAGTCTGGTCAACGGCAACGTCAATCTGATCGCGCCGACGATCACGACCCAGGAGCAGTCGTGGGCCGACTACGCGCTTCCGGCTACGGGCGACGCGAAGGACGGTTACCGATTCTATGTCGAGGGGTACCTCGACGGAGACAAACCCTACTCCTATCAGAACACCAGCGGCAAGCTCGACTGGAAGGCCCGTTCGGCGGGCGAGACCGAGGAGCGTTTCCGCCTGCACCGCCTGGAGTGGATGGTCCCGCAGGGCAAAGCCTACCGCACGTCGCTCGACGAGACTTACGTCACGTCGTGGGCATCGGTCTACGAGAGCTGGCTGGAGACCTTCCCGCTTCCGGAGGGCGATTACGATTTCAATGCCGATCCGTCGGGCCAGCCCGAAGCGGTTCGGGAGGCGCTCTATGCGTGGCGTCCGATCGACGTGTCGTACCGCGTTGAGGCGCAGTGCGACCTGCTCTACTATTTCATGCAGTCTTCGTCGTTTACGCCGCAGCTGCTTTCATCGTACCTGTCGAATCTGGTCGAGCAGGTGGGGCATGTGATGAACCACTATGCGGCGGATGGCGACGAACTGGCCCAGGAGTCCTATGCTGTCTACCGTGCGGGCACGATCTTCCCCGAGATGAAGGATGCGAAGGCGTGGGTCGAGAGCGGTTCGGTGGCGATGAACGGCGGAATCGACGTTTCGGTCTTCGAATTGCTGGACCTCTCCTACGGAGGACTTTCGAAGGTTGCGGCAGCGTGTGCGGCCGGGGACTACCGGCTGGCGCAGCAGGAGCTGCTGAACGCCTACCGGGCGCGGACCCACGGCCGGAACCCCAACGTGAAGGTGGAGAGCGACCAGGCGACGACCTCGGAGAAGAGTTGGGCGGACTACGCCTTCCGGGAGAACGGCTACCGGTTCTACGTGAAGAACTACTTCGACACGTCGGCCGGGACGAACGTTCCCTATTCGTACATGAACATGGACGGCACGGGTATCGATTGGACGATTTGGCCGACCAAAGAGCAGGAACAACGTTATCAGTTGCACCGCCACCAGTGGATGATCATGCAGGGCAAGGCCTATAACGCGACAAGCGACGAACGCTACGTCGAGAACTGGATGGAGGTCTACGGTGACTGGATCCGCCAAAATCCCAAGCCGGAACAGGGTACCGATGTGTCGAATTCATGGAACTGGCGTCCGCTGGACGTTGCGGCTCGTGTGGTCGACCAGTGCGCGCTGCTGGAGTATTACCAGCCGTCGGAGACGATGACGGGCGAGTGGCTGTCGACGGTTCTGAAGCACTTCGACGAGCAGGTGAACCACATCATGAACAACTATTCGACGTCGACGAACCACCTGATCACGCAGGCTCAGGCGGTGACCTTCGCGGGAATGCTCTTCCCCGAGCTGAAGAATGCCGCAACGTGGCGGACGAACGGCCCGGGCGTGCTGGGACGCCAGATCACGGAGCAGTATTTCGACGACGGCTGGCTCAAGGACGGCGACTTCTCGTACCACATTTCGAGTATCGAGGATTTCCGTTCGGCGCTGCTGGTAGCGCAGCTCAACAACGGCGAGAGCTACTTCCCGTCGAATTACGTTTCGTCGATGCAGAAGATGGTGGACGTGGTGATGAACATGATCTACCCGAACTATACGGTTCCGAACATGGCCGACACGCGGGCCTCCTCGTGGACGGAGAGCGTGCTGAAGCGCAACCTGACGAACTACCTGACGCTTTTCCCCGACAATGCGGAGCTGGCGTGGATGGCGACCGGGGGAACCCAGGGGACGGCTCCCGCGACGCGGGTGAAGTGCTATGCGGACTGCGGCTATTACATGATGCGCACGGGCTGGACGATGCAGGATATGATGATGGTGCTGCAGAACCGACCCGACGTGGATGTGGACCAGTGGCACCGCCAGTCGGATAACAATACGTTCGAACTGTGGGTCAAGGGCCGGAACTTCTTCCCCGATTCGGGTGCCGGTTCTTACGGAGGTGACTCGCAGTCGAATGCAATACGTTCCCGTTATGCTGCCACGACGGCGCACAATACGCTGACACTCAATGGTAAGAACGTGACGAGTGCGGGCCGGATGCTCAAGCAGGAGACCCGATCGACCTCCTCTTATTCCTACGATATTCTGGTGCTGGAGAACCCCTCCTACGCGGGTCTGACGCACCGCCGTTCGGTTTTCCTGGTGAACGATAAGTTCTACGTGATTCTCGACGAGGGCTACGGCTCGGCCGAGGGTACGGTGAACCTGAACTTCAACGTCGTGGAGGGCAACGATTCGCAGGTGGTGCTGGATACGGCCGAAGGCGGCTTCCATACGGCATTCTCGGATGGCAACAACCTGCTGGTCCGGACGGCATCGGACAAGGCGTTCACCTTTGCCGAGAAGGATGGCTTCGTGGCCTACAACATCGTGACCGACTCCTACAAGGAGATCGAGCGCAAGGCCTATCAGCTCAACATTGAGAAGAGCGCTTCGGATGCAGCGGTCCGTTACGTGACGGTTCTGCTTCCGACGACGGATGCTGCGGCCCAGACGGTCGAGATCAATACGGGCGAGTGGTCGGAGACGGGAGCCTCGATATCGGTTCGGGTCGACGGCAAGACCTACAACCTCTCCTATACGCTGTAAACCTAAAACTGCAAAACGAATATGAAATCAATGTTTCGAAATATCAGCCTTGCCGTCACGGCGTTTTTGCTGGGTGCGGTGCTCTTTGCGGGCTGTAAGGACGACGAAACGTCGGATGCTTTGGACCTCTACTATTCGGAGGTTGTGAATATCGGTCCCTCGATGAATTTCGTATCGGGTGTTCCGACCTACTACGGGCCCAAACCGGGGAATTTTGCGATTGTGGGCATTACGCTGAATGGTCAGGCTGTTACGAGCGACAGTTTCTCGATCAGTGCCGATACGGGTATGGTCAGCATTTCGAACACTTCGGAACTGGCGACCGGGACCTATAAACTGACGATTTCGTGTCAGGCCGGCGGCGGGAGCTATACGTTCAAGGATATTTTTGTCATCCAAATGGTTTCGGCAACCCCTGAGGAGATCGAATTGAGCGCTTCGACGCTGGAGATACCCTATGCCGATCTGGAGACGAGTGAGGCTTCGGTGACCGTGACTCCGGTCGGGGAATCGGTTACGATCCAAAGCTATTCGCTGGTTCAGGAGAAGGGATTCGAATATTTTACCATCTCTAAGGATGGAGTCATAACGCTCGATGAAAATTTTGAGGGCGAGGTGATGCCGGGGAATTATCCGATTTCGGTGAAGATCGAGACTTATGCCGGGACGAAGACTTTTGAAAATGTGCTGACGGCGCGGATTACGAGTCTTCCGCTTTCGGTGAGCTATCCCACGTCGGCCGGACGTATCGAGACCGACATGGCCTTCAGCAGCACGACCCCGACACTGAAGGGTTCTCCCGACGGAGTTGCCTGGTCCATTCGGCAGGTTCGTCCGGGGGAGAACAGCCCCGAGACGGATCTGATCAAGATCGATCCTGCAACGGGAATCATCTCGGTGGATGCGGGCAACGGCCTGCCCGTCGGAGCGGTCTATACGCTGGATCTGACGGTGACGAACGACTTCGGGTCTGCGGATTTCGACGGGGCCTTCATGCTGACGGTGGTCGATTATATCGCCCCGATTGAGCCGGAGACCTTCTCCTATGCGATGGTCGAGGTGGTTGAAGGTACGAATTTCAAGGCGCCGAAAGCCGACGGCTTTGTTGGCGACGAAGTGATCTTCGCGTTGGGAGAGCTTCCCGAAGCTTTGGCCGGACAATTGACGATCGATGCCGCGACGGGCGAAATCTCATCGCTTTCCGGTATTATGGCCGATCCGGGCGAGTATCAGATTCCGGTTCAGGCTTCGAATATTAAGAGTGAGTCTCCCGCAGAGGCGGTCTTCACGCTGAAGGTTATTGCCAACCCGAATATGTTCACGACATTCAGTTACGGGAATAACCTTGGACTGGATTGGACGACGAATGCCGATCAGCATGTCTTTGATATGGACGGGGGTGCGAGTGGGGATACGACCGTGGATATTCCGGTGGCGCATGAAGATTTCAACGGGCGGAATGTCACTTTCAAGATGACGCTTATTCACAACAACCCGTTCCGGACGAAATCCACGCTGACCTATATTACGGATGATGGATCTCTCCATCTGACCTTCCGCAATGACCGTGCGGGCCAGATCGGCGTATTGAAGATCGATGCGACGATCGGTTCGGGAGAGACGGCCATTACCCGTTCGACCTATCTCTTTGTAAAGACGCAGACGGCGATCGACAAGGCGGTGGTTTACAAGCCGATGGTCATTTGTATCAACCCGCGGACGGGCGGATACTCCGAAGCACCGACGATTGACGGAGACAAGTCGAAGTTCATGATTTCGTTGAAGCGTAATATTTTCTACTACAACTTCAACGGTCCGTCGTCGCACGTGAGCGGTCAGCTTTCGTCATCGGCAACCAATACGTTTATTTTCCGGATGTGGGCTACCTATCCGTGGGCAAACGGAGCGGTCAATGCCGGCAGTCGGGAACCGATGTCGTACTACGATCTGAACAGCAGCAGTGTGGCGACGAATCTGACGAACAAAATCGGATATATCGACTGCGGCAACGACTCGAAGATGTATATTCCGGCCGGTAAATGGATGCTCGATGGGGCGTATGCCAACGGAGTTCTGATTTTCCAGGCCCCCTATACGCTGGATGGAACATTCTCGACTCTTGATGCTTCGGGAACAAAGACCTTTATCTACATGGTCGTATGGTTCGACGAGAAATTTTAACCTAACTGAAAGAATCTTATGAAAGATATGAAGAAACGGGCATTCGGGCTGAGAGGGGTTCTGACCCTTCTCGCCCTGGTAGTGGCCTTCGCGGCCACGGCCCAGAACAAGATAACGGGCAAGGTGGTCGACGAGAACGGACAGCCGGCCATCGGAGCCAACGTCGTGGTGAAGGGCACGACGCAGGGAGTCTCGACGGACCTGAACGGTGTGTACAATCTCTCGGTGAAGAAGGGTTCGGTGCTGGTTTTCTCCTACCTGGGCTACAAATCGCAGGAGATTACGGTTTCGACTCAGACGACGATCAATGTGACGCTGGAGCCCGAAGCCAACATCATGGATGAAGTGGTTGTGGTGGGTTACGGTGCGCAGAAGCGCAGCGACCTGACGGGTTCGATTGCTTCGGTTTCGGCCAAGGATGTCGAGGGCTTCAAGTCGGGCTCGGTGATGGAGGCGCTGGGAGGCCAGATCGCGGGAGTGCAGATCACGGCGACGGACGGTACGCCGGGTGCGGGTTTCGACATCAAGATCCGCGGTATCGGGTCGGTCAACGGGGACACCACGCCGCTCTACATCGTCGACGGCTTCCAGGTTGACAACATCGACTACCTTTCGAATTCGGACATCGCCTCGATCGAGGTGCTGAAGGATGCCTCGTCGTCGGCGATCTACGGTTCGCGTGCTGCGAACGGTGTGGTGATGGTGACGACCAAGTCCGGTAAGAAGGGCCGCCCGGTGGTGACCTACAACGGTTCTGCGAGCTACCGTGAGATCTCGAAGACGCTCGACCTGCTTTCGCCCTACGAATTCGTGCGTCTGCAGACCGAGGCGTGGCCCGACAAGTTCGGCGACACCTACTACAAGGTCGGCAACGACGATAACGGCAATCCGTATCGTTACCAGACGATTGACGACTACATCGGGGTTTCGGGCATCGACTGGCAGCGCGAGACCTTCCAGCCGACGTGGTCGCAGGATCACAATGTCTCGGTGTCGGGCGGTTCGGACCGCACGAAGTATGCCTTCTCGTTCTCGGACTTCCTGGAGAACGGTATCTTCAGGAACAGCGCCTTCAACAAGATCACGGCGAAGATGCGCGTGAGCCACAAGGTTTCGAAACTGCTGACCGTTGACGCCACGGTGAACTACGCCTTCACGGACAAGCGCGGTGTGGGTACTTCGGGTGACAACGGACGTTTCAACATGCTGGGTCAGATTCTGCGTGCGCGTCCGACGGGCGGCATTCGGATGACCGACGAGGAGTTGTTGAATTTGGCAATCGACCCGCTGGAGCTGGAGTCGTCGGAGTCGCTTTCGCAGGTGAACCCGATCAAGCAGGCCGAGTCGGTGACCAACACGCGCAAGGCGGAGATGTGGTCCGGAAACGTGGCCCTGAACTTCAATCTCGGCAAGGGGTGGAGCTTCCGCACGGCGGGTTCGTACTTCACGACCAATACGCGCTACTACCAGTTCTATTACGACGGTTCGAAGGAGGCCTACCGCAACGGCCAGACTCCCTACGGTTCGACGCAGATGACGCGCGACGTGCGTTGGACGAACTTCAACTACCTGACCTACAAGTATGAGAAGAAGAACGGCCATGCTTTCGACGTGATGCTGGGCCAGGAGACCTCGTTCAAGGGTACGGAGTACCTCAAGGGTCAGTCGACGGACTTTCCGTTCGACAACCTGGGGAACAACAATCTGAGTCTGGGCGCCACGCCGAGCCAGGTGACCTCGTCCCGTTCGGACAACATGCTGGTTTCGTTCTTCGCCCGCGGGAACTACAGTTACAAGGACCGCTACCTCTTCACGGCGACGATCCGGGCCGACGGTTCCACGGTTTTCTCGAAGAACAACAAGTGGGGTTATTTCCCCTCGTTCTCGGCGGCGTGGCGTATTTCGGAGGAGCCGTTCATGAAGAATCAGGACGTGGTTTCGAACCTGAAGCTGCGTGCCGGCTGGGGTATGGTAGGTAACGACCGCATCACGAACTACCTTTCGCTGACGCTCTATTCGCAGGGCAAGTACGGCTACGGGAACAGCCTGATCACGGTGCTTTCGCCCAAGCAGCTTCCGAACGAGGACCTCAAGTGGGAGGCATCGCAGAGTACGAATATCGGTATCGACCTGGGTCTGTTCCGCAACCGGTTGAACATCACGGCGGATGTCTTCCTCAAGGATACGAAGGACCTGCTGATGGAGGCCAACAAGGCGTATGTTTCGGGTTTCAAGACACAGTGGCAGAATGTGGGCAAGATCCGCAACCAGGGTCTCGAACTGGTGATCAACTCGACGAACATCGTCTCTCCGAGCGGATTCCGCTGGACGACGGACTTCAACATCTCGTTTATCCGCAACGAACTGCGGGCTTTGGCCAACGGTGCGACGATGTACACCTCGGCGTCGTGGAACAGCGACTATACGGGTTATGACTACATGGCCCAAATCGGCCAGTCGCTGGGGCTGATTTACGGCTACCAGTTCGACGGAGTTTACCAGTCGTCGGATTTCGTAGTCGATGCGGCTACGGGCGAGATGCGTCTGCGTGAGGGCGTTGTGGACATGTCGACGCACTATACGAGCGGCGAATTCGGTCCTGGCGTGGTGAAGTACAAGGATATCGACGGTGACGGGAAGATCACGGCTGCGGATCGAACGGTGATCGGCAACGGTACGCCGAAGTGGTACGGCGGTATCACGAATACCTTCTCCTACAAGGGTGTGGATCTGAGTTTCATGTTCCAGTTCAACTACGGCAACGACGTTTACAACGCCACGCGGATCTACGCATCGCAGTCGCAGGACCAGCGTGCGAACCTGATGGCGGAGGTTGCCGACCGCTGGACGGCGACGAACGCATCGAACAGCGTGCCGCGCTGGGACGGTTACGTAAAGAACGAGATCTACTCGCGGTTCATCGAGGACGGTTCGTTCCTGCGACTGAAGAGCCTGACGCTGGGCTATACGCTTCCGCAGCACTGGACGCGGAAATTCTACGTTTCGAAACTGCGCGTCTACTTCTCGGGCCAGAATCTCTTCGTGGTGACGGGCTACACGGGCTACGATCCCGAGGTGAACATGCGCTCCTCGAACCCGATGACACCGTCGCTTGACTGGGGAGCCTATCCGCGCAGCAAAGTATATACGGTCGGACTTGACCTGACATTCTAAAAAAACGCTTGAGCATTATGAAAAAGATCTTATTATACGGTTTATCGACGCTGGGGCTTCTTTTCGGGATATCGTGCTCCGATCTGCTGGAGGAGGAGTCCTATACGGAGGTCGGCAAGGATAATTACCTGAACAACGTTTCGGAGGCTGAGACGGTGCTGATGGGCATCTACAAGAACCTGACCAACGACTACCTCTACTCCTTTCATCTGTCGCTGTTGTTTACTATTTCGTCGGACATTGCGCAGTGCGAGGGCAGTACGACCTCCTCGTTCCGTGAGATTCCGACCAACTCGCACAACCCGTCGACCCCGCAGATCGAGCAGACGTGGCAGAAACTCTATTCGTCGATCTACGACGCCAACGACTTCATCGAGACGGTTTCGTCGCGTCTGGACGGCTGGAACTCCTCGAACCGGGAGCTGGCGACGATCTACCTGGGCGAAGCGCGGGCTTTGCGGGCGTTGTTCTATTTCGAACTGGTCCGCTGGTACGGGAACGTGGTGTTGGTGAAGTCGACGGCGGAGTCGAACATTCCGGCCACGGAGTATGTGCAGTCCGATCCGAAGGAGGTCTATGCCTTCATCGAGGAGGATCTGAAATATGCTGCGGAGGTTCTTCCGTGGGCCGTTGACGATACGAAACGTTCGTCGAACGCCTACCGTTTTTCGAAGGGTGCGGCGCTGGGACTGCTGGCGAAGGTCTACTGCACGTGGGCGGGTTATCCGGTGCGCGACGAGTCGAAGTGGGCCGAGGCCGCAAAGGCAGCTCGTCAGGTCGTGGAGTCGGGCAAGCACCGTCTGATTCCGGATTACGAGACCGTCTGGTCGAACACCTGCAACGGGATCTGGGATGCGGGCGAGAGCCTGATCGAGGTGTCGTTCTACTCGCCGACGAGCCTGGACAGCGACATGACGGCCGGACGTATCGGCAAGTGGAACGGCGTGTTGGCCGATGCGGTTGAGGGCAAGCGCGGACGTAACGCCGCGAACTGGAAGGTAGTCTACACCTTCACGCGGGAGTGGGAGTCGCATAAAGACCCGCGCATGGCGCTGTCGATTGCCGACTATCGGTACGACTCGTCGAAGGGCGACGGGCCTGTCACCTACTTCTCGACGGTGAGCAACCCGACGGAGGATAATCTGAACAAACAGCGTCAGATCTTCACCCCGGCGAAGTGGGATACGGAGAAGTACGTCAATTCGGCGAACTACATGATCAACAACGACAAGTCGTGCATCAACTGGTATATCCTGCGTTATTCGGACGTGCTGCTGCTGTTTGCCGAGGCGTTGAACGAGTCGGGCGGTTCGGTTGTGGATGCAGTGGATGCAGTGAACGCGGTTCGGCGCCGGGGCTTCGGGGATACGGCCCACGATCTTTCCTACGGGCTTTCGCAGGAGGAGCTGCGGGAGGCGATCCGCAAGGAGCGGGCCTATGAACTCTGCTTCGAGGGTCACCGCAAGCAGGACCTGATCCGTTGGGGGATCTATTACACGACGATCCGCAACACGGCCCAGGAGTTGGTGAACTGGTTTACGAATGCCAATTATACGGTTGCGCGCTTTACGGTGGAGGGGCGTCACGAGTTGCTGCCCATCCCGCAGCGGGACCTCGACCTGATGACGAAGTGCAAGCAAAATCCGGGTTGGGAATAGATCCGATTCCATTTATCCGGGAAAATCCCGGCCGGAGCGATTCCGGTCGGGATTTTTCATGAAGTGACAGCCGCTTCGGGACATGCCGCTCCTGGAGCCTCCTGCCCTGTACGGCGGATACGGCCTTAACTGATCCTTGACTGATCCTTTCCGCACCCATGACCGATCCTTTCCGCACCCTTGATCGTCCCTTTCTGCACTGCGTGACGGACACAGCCTTGACACAGCCCGCTTCTTCTTTGCCCTTCTTTGCCTTCTTTCGCCCTTTTTGCGTCTCTTCCTGTTCATCGCCGCGGCCTTCTTCCTCTTCCTCTTCTGTTGCTTCTGCCTCCCTCCCTCTCTGCCTCTCTACCCCCCCCCTCCTGCGCTCAAAAAAAGCCCTGCCACTTCACGGTGGCAGGGCTTTTTCACATGCTTCGGACGAAACTCTCCCGGCAAGACTCTCCCGGACGAAATCCTCCCGGCCGGAACCGGTTCCGGCCGGCTACTCGATTGGCTGCTGGGAGAATGCGGCGAGGTTGTAGCTGACCGGCACGGTGCTTCCGGCCACGCGATAAATGCCGTATTTGAAGTAGTATCCGGCTTCGTCGTTGCGTCCGATAAGGATTTTCTGGTTGTCGACGAGTTTGCGGGTCCGGCCGTTGCACGACATCGCCACGTCGAGGCGTCCGGGTTGCAGGATCGTTTCGGCCTCACCGCCGTAGCGGGTCCAGTGGACCTCGACGGTGAAGGTGACCCAGCAATCCTTGGGGAACTCCGCGAAGGGCATCTTGGCGGCGATTGTCGACACCTTGAATTCCGAGGTGACGGGCTGCATTACCCCGACCTTTTCGGGGTTGGCGTTGCAACGGTCGTCCTTGTCGGTGAACCAGCGGCGGTCGGAGTTGGCCTTGATGTAGAACCACCCGCCGGAGAATCCGAACGCCAGCGGAGGATAACCCCCCTGTTCGACCTTCCAGCCGGTCGGTTCTCCGGCTTTCCAGATCGTGCGGCCCTTGCGGTCGGTGGCCTGGATGCGGCGGTAGGCGACATCCTTTTTGATGACAACCGTATCGTAGAGCGCGACGAACTCCTTCGTCGAGAGCTGCCGGACCCGGCCGTCCGGAGCGGTCACGAGCGTGCGGTCGGGCATACCGTGCCACTGTGCGAAGATGGTCGATACCCGGCTGTCGAGCTCCGCGGGGACGTACACGGCAAAGGTGTATCGCCACGAGGTACCCTGGGGACAGATCCCCTTGCCGTGGTGGTAGACGGTCTTCATCTTCTGCGCATCGGCATAGGCGTCGGGCGTCAACGCGGCGAAATCCTCCGCCACGGCGTAGCAGTACGCGAGTTCCGACCGTCCCTTGGTTTCGCCGGGAGAGTACCCCTTGAGGGTGTTGTCCCCGCTTCCGAGCGTGAAACGGTAGGAGGGTTTTCCGTCATAGAGACGGGAGTAGTCGCGGCACAGCGCCTCGGGTTTGCGGATTCCCACGGCGACCCACTCCCCGTCGATCACCTGTTCACGGCGGGCCGAATCGCCCTGGATGTTCACCCGTTCGGAGAGGGGTTGCAGTTGGGGTTGCTGGGCCGCTGCCGACATCCCGACGAGCAGCGCCCCGAGGATTCCGATCGTTTTCATCTTAAAGTTCATAGCCGAAACGGTAGGTTTTGCCGCCGACGCGGATTGCGACGCCGAACCGGCTGCCGGTATTCTCCTGGTCGGGGACGATGGCGATCGAACCCTTCCGGGCATCGTCGTCGGGTGTGATGACGGTGATGAGCCAGAGACTCTCCCCGGCCTTCTTGGGCATCTCGACGGCGTAGGCCGGACGCTCCTCCTTCTTGCGGTAGGCGTTCGAGACCCAGCCCTCCTCCTGCTGGATCTTCAGTGGAGCACTGCCCGTGCTCTTGATGCGGATGTTGTTTCCGTCGTCGAAGAGCGTGCGGAGCGTGCCGTCCTTGGCGAACTCCACCTTGCCGGGGCAGAGGTTGAAGTGCACGCCGACGGTCCCGGCAGCCGCCCCCGTGGCGAGGTCGGCGATTACGAGCAGCCCGTCCTGCGTGGCGAAGAAGGCCCGGCGGTGGGTGAGGCCCTCGTAGGAGGGGTTCTCGGTGACGAGTACGGTCTCTTCGGGCGCGGCCTTCCACAAGAGGAGTTTCGAGTCGGTCGAGTCGAGGTTTCGGTTGTCGAGCGTCAGGGTGTTGTGCACGCGGGTCTGGCGGAACCAGTTGCGCTGGGCGAGTACGGCGCTGTCGCCTCCGTAGACGTAGCTGCCCGAATCGGGGAAGAAGTTGCGGCCGCGACGCCAGTAGTCGAAGGTTCCGTTGTCGGGCTGGTTGTGCCAGAAGGCCGGGGGCCCGGCCTTGACGACCGTGACGGTGGCATCCGTGTCCCAACCCGTGCGCAGGACGTAGAATCCCGAAGCGGGGAACTGCTGCGAGGTGTAGTCGGGAAGAGCCCCCTTGCGGCCTTCGGATGCGAACCACTGGAGCTGGTGGTCGTCGGGGAAGACGCGGCTCCAACTGCGGAACTGCTTCTTGAGCGAGGCTTTGTCGTGGCTCTTCGTGTCGCCGAACATCGGGTTGGAGTAGTCGGGGAAGAGGAGGTTCCACGTGACGGTGGTCATCTTTCCGACGGTCTCGATGTAGGAGGCGGGGAATTCGTTTTCGAAACCGTTCTGACGGGCCATGCCGAGGGCCTTGAGGAAGATGTCGATGGCGGCGATGTGGTATCCGAAGTCCAGTTCGAACTGCATCCCGTCGGGATAGACCTGGACGCCGATTTCGCGGTTAAGGATCTCGATGCCGCTGCGGCGCCACTCGGCGGCCTCGCGGAACTCCGGGAAGTAGATCCCGGCGAAGAGCATCCGCTGGGCCTCGAAGAGCAGATGGTTGCCCTGCTTCGAGTAGTTGTGCAGGATGTGGTCGGCGTGCTGGCGGTAGGTGCGCAGGAAGAGGTTGAGGAATTCGGGCGAGAAGCGCGGCGACTGAATGGTCAGTGCGAACTCCGTCAGCAGGTCCTGCAGCCGGCGTCCGGCCTCCATGGGCCGCCAGGCGAAACGGATGTTTTCGCGTTCGGCGGCGATCTCCTCCTCGGAGGCTCCGGCGGCCTTGAGACGCTCGACGCCGTCCAGCGGGTTCTTCTTCACCCAGTCGGTGTACTGGTCGATCCAGGCGTCGATGTAGCGGTTGTCGCGGGTCAGGTAGTAGCACTTGGCCAGCGGGATGAACCAGTAGTGGCGGTGGAGCTGCCAGCGGAGTTCGTTGTCCCGCACGGGCCAGTATCGCCAGTCGATGTCGTCGCCGTAGAAGTAGGAGGGCTGATAGCCCTTGTGGGCGTAGAATTTGTGTTCGAGGGCTTCGTCGGCCTGGCGCTGTTCGAGTTTGCTGACCTTGATGTTTTCGAGGTCGAGCCCGAAGAGCTGCACGGGTTTTCGCGTGCGGAAATACTTGAGCAGCTCCTTGTCAGCGGCGGGGATGTTCCCCTTCTCGACGGCCTTTTTCACGTTCTTGAGCTCCGGGCGTTCGAGGTCCAGCAGGTCGTAGAGCGATTTTTCATCGCCGAGCGCCGGTTTTACCGGTTCCGCGGCTGCCGCTGCCGTGGCGAATGCCAGCAGGGCGCAGCCGATCATCAGAATTCGTTTCATATTTGGTATAGTTGGTTTTTCGGTTCGTTCCCGTGGGTTCTATTTCAGATCGTATTTCCGGCCGTCGACCGTCACACGGATGGTGCCGCGGCGACGTTCGGCCTTGATCTTCGCCTCGGCGGGGTGCTCGGCGGGGAGCAGGACGGTGATGAAACGCACCTCCCTGCCGGGCTGTTTCTCTGCCGTGAAGGCGTAGGCCGGACGGGGGTTGCGCGAACGGTAGACGTGCGAAACCCACCCCTCCTGCGGCTCCGCAGCTTCGGCCCCGAAGACCTGCACGAGGAGGTTGTTCCCATCCTCGAAACGGGTTGCGACGCGCCCTGCCGCGAGCTCCTCTTCGGGCTGGCCCTCCGCGAGGTTGTAGTGCAGGGCGACGCGGCCCGCGGCCTCGCCCGTGGCCACATCCTCGATGACGAAGAAGCGCCGGTCGACGAACCACACCGTGCGCCGGTGCGTAAGGCCCTCGTAGGAGGGGTTCTCAACCGTGAGGATGTCGGTTCCGCCGACGGTCTCCCAGCGGAGGCACTTCGAGTCTGTTGCATCGAGGTTGCGGCCGTCGAGCGTGAGGGTGTTGTGTACGCGGGTCTGTCGGAACCAGTTTCGCTGGGCGAGCACGGCGCTGTCGCCGCCGTAGACGTAGCTGCCCGAATCGGGGAAGAAGTTGCGGCCGCGGTGCCAGATTTCGAAGGTCCCGTTGTCGGGCTGGCAGTGCCAGAATGCCTTGGGCCCGGCCTTGAGGATCATCACCGTGGCGTCGTTGTCCCAGCCGTTGCGCAGGACGTAGAACCCCGAGGTGCGGAACGCCCGCGAGAGGTATGTCGGCACGGCGCCTTCGGCCCCCTGTGTGGCGCGTTCGCGGATGAACGTGTTTTCGGGGAATACCGTCAGCCATTCGCGGTAGGATTCGAGCAGGTGTGCCTTCTCCTGCTGACGGTTGTCGCTGAAGAGCGGGGTGGTGTAGTCGGGGTAGGAGCAGTTGAGGTGGACGTCGATCATGCGTTCGACGGTGGCGAGGTATTCGGCGGGGAATTCGCCGCGGTAGCCGTTGGCGTCCATCATCTGCAGGGCCTTGAAGAAGATGTTGATCGACTCCAGGTGGTAGTGGGGGTCGAGTTCGTACTGCATACCGTCGTCGTAGACCTGTTTGCGGATTTCGCGGTTGAGGATCTCGACGCCGGTGGCGCGCCAGCGTGCGGCGTCGCGGAACTCGGGGAAGAAGGCCCCGGCGAAGAGCAGCCGCTGGGCCTGGAACAGCAGGTGGTTGCCCGAGGCGGAGAAATGGCGGGTGATGTGTTCGGCGTGACGGTGGTAGTTTTCGAGGAACTGCAGGAGGAACTCCCCGTCGAATGCCCGGGCGGGCAGGAAGTAGAGGAACTGGTGGATCTGGAACTCCAGACGGTCGCTCACTTCGAGGGGCCGCCAGGCGAAGTAGACGTTGTCGGCCGAGGTCCAGTCGCCGATTTGGCTTTCGTCATACTCGGTGAGGGGGTTCTTGCGGATCCAGTCGAGGTATTCGGCGCACCACTCCGTGGCGTAGCGTTCGTCGCCCGAGCGGCGGTATGCCTTTCCCATGGGGACCCACCACTTCATGCGGTGGAGCTGCCAGCGGAGTTCGTTGTCCCGCACGGGCCAGTACTGCCAGTCGATGTCGTCGCCATAGAAATAGGAGGGCTGGTAGCCCGAATGGACGAAGAAGCGGTGTTCGAGGGCTTCGTCTGCCCAGCGCTGCTCGTCGGGGGTGATCTCCGGGGCGTCGGTCTCGACTCCGGGGCAGCGGACCGAGGTGCGGTTGCGAAAATAGGCCAGCAGGGCGTCGGCGGCTGCCGGGTCGTTGCCTGCGGCGTGATACCGGGCGACTTCTTCGAGTCCGGGGCGGGTGAGGTCGAGCAGGGCGAAGACGGTCGAATCGGTTTGGGCCATTCCCGGCAGGCCGAGGAGCAGGGCCAGCAGCGGAGCGAGTAGTTTGGCGGTTTTCATAGGTGTCGCAGGTTTTCGGTTTGGGTGGTTTCAGGGTTTCGGAGGCGTCTGCGGACTTCGGATTCCGCGGCCGGACCGCGGATTCCGGGGATTCCGGCGCAAAGACAAAGATACGACAAAGCGGCGAGCTCTTTTATCAGAATCTCACAAACCTCGGCGGAAATTCTGCAAAGGAGTATCAGATTTGTGCAACCGGATGCCGCATTTGTCGAATTTCGGCCTCGGGAGGGGTTTCCGGCGGGGTTTTAGGACAAATTTGGGATTCGATTCTACAAAATCGAAAGAGTTTTGCACACGATCCGGGATTTTGGGGACAAACGCCGTGGCACGGAAGTGTGCTTTTTCCTAAATTTGCCATACTGAAAAACCGCACGGACCTCCGGTTCCGCCGCTGCGGCCTGCCGCCGACCCGCCTGCTTCGGGGAGGCGTCGTGCACGGCTGCTCGAACCCCGGTCCTCCGAAAACCTGAAACCGCTTATGACCGACCTGAACACTTCCGCTTTGGCGGCGACTCTTGCCGCCCTGGCGGGGGCCGCGAATGCCTCCGCCGCTCCCGACCCGAAACCCGCAACCTCTGCGGGGCGACAACCCGACATCATCGTCATCATGACCGACCAGCAGACCGCCGGAGCCCTGTCGTGTGCCGGGAATCCGTGGGTCCGGACCCCGGCGATGGATTCCCTGGCGGCCGACGGCGTGCGTTTCACGCGGGCCTACTGCCCCTATCCGCTGAGCGGACCGTGCCGGGCTTCGCTCATTACGGGCCGGATGCCCTTCGAGGTGGGGGCCACCGACAACGGCGTGCGCCCGACGGCCGAAGCCATGCGCGAAGGGATCGGGCACCGCATCGCGGCGGCGGGTTACGAATGCCTCTACGCCGGGAAGTGGCACGTCCCGGAGGTGAACCTCCCCGATTCGGGGACGGGATTCCGGCGCATCGCGGAGATGGGCGATCCGACGCTGGCTGCGGCGTGCGACGAGGCGCTCGGGGATTACGACGGCGACAAACCCCTCTTCCTGGTGGCGTCGCTGCTCAATCCGCACGAGATCTGCGAATACGGCCGCAACGAGACCCTTCAATACGGCGAACTGGAACCCTTCGCGACCGGGGAGTGCCCGAACCTTCCGGCGAACTTCATGCCCTCGACCTATGCGGCCGAGGCCCTGACGTTGGAACGCGCCGCCTCGCCCCGCTACCACGACACCTACACCTACACCCAGGACGACTGGCGCCGCTACCTTTATGCCTACTACCGTTTTGTCGAGCGGGTCGACCGCGAGGTGGGGCGGATCGTCGGGGTGCTCAAAAAATACGGTCTTTACGACGATGCGGTGATCCTCTTCCTATCGGACCACGGCGACGGCGTGGCGGCCCACGGCTGGAACCAGAAATGGAACCTGCAGGAGGAGGTCGTCAACGTGCCGCTGATCGTCAAGTCGCCGAAGGGCCGGGGGCTGCGGGGTGCGGTGAACACCGCGGCGCTGTCGAACGTAGGGCTGGACCTCTACGCCACGGTGTGCGACTATGCGGGCGTTGCGCTTGATCCGGCGCGTTACCGGGGCCGGAGCCTGCGCCCCGTGGCCGAAGGGCGTGCGGAGACGCTCCACGAGGAGGTCTTCGTCGAGACGCTGCTTTCGGGCGTCGGGATGCGCGGCTGGAGCATCGTCGGGCCCCGCTACAAGTATGTGCTCTACCAGTGGGGCCGCAACCGCGAGGCGCTTTACGACCTGCAGGCCGATCCGGGCGAGATGGTCAATCTGGCCGTCGATGGCCGCTATGCCGGGGAGCTTGCCCGCCTGCGCCGGGCGCTTTACGAGTGGGGCGTTCGGATCGGCGAGCAGCGCCTGATCCGGAACCTGACCCCTTACGCCCAACCCGGGGAGTGAACTGTCGACAGCCGACCCGACAGCCGACCCGACATCCGGACGGCCCGGACCTGCGGACTCAACACTCCGCTCCGTCGGCCGACCGGCGAAACCCTTGCAACGAACAACCAACAACCGTTGACCGGAACCAAAACTTTATGAAAAACCTCGAAACCTTGCGGACGGGCGTTCGTTACGCCGCCGTACCGCTGACGCTGGCGACCCTTGCGGGTTGCGGCGGGGGGCAGCCCAAGCGCCCCAACATTCTGGTGATGATGACCGACGACCACACGGCGCAGGCCATGAGCTGCTACGGGAGCCTGCTGGTCGAGACCCCGAACCTGGACCGCCTGGCGCGCGAAGGGATGCTCTTCGAGAACTGCTACGTCTCGAACGCCATTTCGGGACCTTCGCGAGCCTGCATCCTCACGGGCAAGTACAGCCACGTGAACGGCTTCACGGACAATTCGCGCACGTTCGACGGCGACCAGCAGACCTTCCCCAAACTGCTCCATGCGGCGGGCTACCAGACGGCGATGATCGGCAAGTGGCACCTCAATTCCGCGCCGCAGGGCTTCGATTTCTGGAGCATCCTCGTGGGCCAGGGCGAATACTACGCTCCGCAATTTATCGAAAACGGTGAGGAGCGCGTCGAGGAGGGCTATGTCACGGACATCATCACCGACAAGGCGATCTCGTTCCTCGAAGGGCGTGACCCTTCGCGGCCCTTTGCGATGCTCTACTACCACAAGGCGCCGCACCGCAACTGGATGCCTGCGCAGCGCCACCTGGGGATGAACGATGCGCGGGTCTACCCCGAGCCTTTCAACCTGCTGGACGACTACGCGGGACGCGGGAGCGCCGCGCGCGAGCAGGCGATGGAGATCGGGCGCGACATGTGGCCCGAGTGGGACCTGAAGCTGATGACGCCCGAGCAACTGGCGCAGTCCTACGAGCTGGAGACGACGGGCGACGCGAACAGGGATGACGTGTCGCGTGCGAACGACTGGCGGAGCAGCGTGATGCAGTACCAGGCGGCCTACAACCGCATGACCGATGCCGAGAAGGCGCGTTGGAACGAGGCCTACGCGCCGCGCATCGCCGAGTACGAGCAACTGAAGCGGACGGCCACGCCCGATGAGATGACGCGCTGGAAGTACCAGCAGTACATGAAGGACTACTGCGCGGTGATCAAGGCCGTGGACGAGAACGTCGGCCGCCTGCTGGACTACCTGGAGCAGATCGGCGAGCTGGACAACACGATCATCGTCTACACGTCGGACCAGGGCTTCTTCCTGGGCGAGCACGGCTGGTTCGACAAGCGCTTCATGTACGAGGAGTGCCAGCGCACGCCGCTGCTGGTGCGCTATCCGAAGGCCGTGGAGGCCGGGACGCGGAGCCGGGCGCTGGCCATGAACATCGACCTGGCGCCGACGTTCGTCGACATGGCGGGGCTGGCGGTTCCCGACGACATGCAGGGGCGTTCGCTGCGCGGGGTGCTGACCTCGGGCGGCCAGGCTCCCGAGGGGTGGCGCACGGGGGTCTACTACCACTACTACGAATACCCGTCGTGGCACTCCGTGAAGCGCCACTACGGCATCCGGACCGCCGACTACAAGCTCATCCACTTCTACAACGACGTCGACGAGTGGGAGCTCTACGACCTGAAGCGCGACCCGCACGAGATGCAGAACGTCTACGGGGACCCGGCCTACGCCGACATCCGCCAGGAACTCCACCGGGAGCTCGAAAAGCTCCAGCGGGAGTGCGGGGATACGGACCCGTGTGAACAGGAGTACGAATTCTTCCAGGGGGCGGACAAACTCTGACGAACGAACACGAACCATCAATAATCGATTCGGGGTGCGGGCGATGTTCCGGCCCCGACCCAAAACTGCAACGGATATGGACAGACGAGAATTTTTGAAAACTTCGGGATGGACCCTGCTGGGTCTGGCGGCGGTGAACGCTCTGCCGGGCTGCTCGCGCCTCGGGGATCGGGAGTCGCTTCCCGACGAGGTGAAGAAGGGCTTTCCCTCGCTCCGGGACCTGAAGGTCTTCTGGGGCGATGTGCACAACCACTGCAACGTGACCTACGGCCACGGTGACCTGTCGGATGCCCTGGCGGCCGCGGCGCAGCAGCTCGACTTCGTGTCGGTGACGCCGCACGCGCTGTGGCCGGACATCCCGGGCGAGAACGACCCGCGGCTGAACTGGGTCATCGGCTACCACACCGAGGCCTTCAAGCGCCTGCGGGCCGGGGGCTATGAGAAGTACCGCCGGATGGTCGAGGCGGCGAACCGCCCGGGCGAGTTCCTGACGTTCGTCTCCTACGAGTGCCACAGCATGGAGCACGGCGACCATGTGGCGCTGTTCCGGGATTTCGACGTGCCGCTGGTGGAGTGCACGTCGGTTCCCGACCTGAAGGAGCGGCTTCGGGAGTACGCCTGCTACGTCACACCGCACCACATGGGCTACATTACGGGTTTCCGGGGCTACAACTGGGCGGCTTTTTCGGATAACGACCCGCAGCTGCCGTTCGTGGAGATGTTTTCGAGACACGGCCTTGCGGAGAGCGACACGGGGGACTACGACTACCTGCACGACATGGGCCCGCGCATCTGGGAGGGGTCGATCCAGTACGGACTGGAGCAGGGCCACAAGTTCGGCCTGATGTGCTCGACGGACCAGCACGCCGGTTACCCGGGCAGCTACGGCGACGGCCGCATCGGCGTCTACGCCCCGTCGCTGGAGCGCAATGCGCTGTGGGAGCAGATGGGCAAACGGCACGTCTGCGGCGTGACGGGCGACAAGATCAAGATCGACTTCCGCATCAACGGCGGGGTAGGGGGTGACGTGATCCGGGCCTCTCGCCGGGAGATCTACCTCAATGTTGAGGCGCAGAACGCCATCGACTACGTGGATCTGATCAAGAACGGGCAGTGCGTGGCGCGTCTGAACGGCCCGCACCGGGCTGCGGCCCCCTCCGACGAGGTGATCCGCACGAAGGTGAAGGTCAACTTCGGCTGGAACCGCGAGGAGGAGTACGTCCACTGGACGGGCGCCCTTCGGTTGACCGAAGGGGAGATCACCGACCTGCAGACCTGCTTCCGCGGGGCGGCGTTCACCTCGCCGCAGCCGGGCGAGACGAAGTTCCGCACGCGGGTGAACCGCGTCGTGGAGCGCGACGCGCGGCATGTGGCGCTGGACCTCTACTCGTCGAAGAATCCCAACGTGATGACCCCGGCGATGCAGGGCGTGGTGCTCGACATCACGGCTCCGCGCACGGCGCGGCTCGTGGCGGAGTTCAACGGCCGGAGCTACGAGCATACGCTCGCCGAGCTGCTGGAGGGTTCGCGGGCGCACTTCCTGCGGGGTTGGCTTTCGGAGGCGGTCCAGTTCGAGCGTGCGCAGCCCGAGGCGGCCTTCTGCGTCGGTCACCGCATGGTCGACACGGAGGCGCAGCGCGATACGGATTACTATTACGTGCGGGTGCGCCAGCGTGACGGACAGTGGGGCTGGTCGTCGCCGATCTGGGTGGAACGGGCCTGACGATGGAACGCCATGCCATAGGAATCGACCTCGGCGGTACTTCGGTGAAGTACGCCGTGGTCGCCGCGTCGGGGCGTATTCTCTTCAGCGGGGAGCACGGCTCCCGGGCTGCGGAGGGTGCCGACGCGGTTTTGGAACAGATCATAAAGGGCATCGATGCCTGCCGGGCGTATGCCGCCGGGGCGGGGCTGGAGCTTGCGGGGGTCGGGATCGGCACTCCGGGCGTGGTCTCGGCCGACGGCCGCACGGTACTGGGCGGTGCGGAGAATATCGCGGGCTGGGAGAACGTCCCGCTCGCGTCGCGGATTGAGGCGGCCACGGGACTGGGGACCGTGGCCGGGAACGACGCCAACGCCATGGCGCTGGGCGAGACGCTCTACGGGGCGGCCCGGGGGGCTACGGACGTGGTTTTCGTGACGGTGGGAACCGGGATCGGCTGTGGGGTGCTGATCGACGGCCGCCTCTTCCGCGGCTACCGCGGCCGCGGCATGGAGATGGGCCACATCACGGTCAAGTGCGACGGTGAACGCTGTGCCTGCGGCGGGGTGGGGTGCCTGGAGCACTACGCCTCGACTTCGGCGCTGGTGCGTCGTTTCCGCGAACTGAGCGGTGCGTCGGAGGCCGACGGCCGCGAGGTGGTGCGCCGCTACGAAGCGGGGGATGCGGCGGCCGTCCGGGCGCTGGAGGAGCACTGGATGTATCTCTCGCACGGCATCGCCTCGATGATCAACCTTTTCGCGCCGCAGCGGGTCGTCGTCGGGGGCGGGATCTCCGAGGCGGGCCCCTTCTATCTGGAACGCCTGCGCGAAGGCGTGCGGCGTCAGATGATGGATGTGTGCGGTGCGGAGACCGAAATTGTGGCCGCGCAGCTCGGCAACCGGGCCGGGAGCCTCGGGGCCGCGGGACTGATTCTCGGAAAGGAGGCGTGACGATGAGACGCAACTATGCACTGGTGGGGCTGATCATGCTCTTCTGGTTCGTGATCTCGTTCATCACGAACATCATCGGGCCGCTGATTCCCGACATCATCGACAACTTCCGCCTGCAGCACCTGGCGCTGGCAGGCTTCATCCCCATGTCGTTCTTCCTGGCCTACGGCATCATGTCGATTCCGGCCGGTCTGCTGATTGAGCACTTCAGCCAGAAGTTCGTGCTGGGCGTGGGCTTTGCGCTGCCGCTCGTCGGCTCGCTGCTCTTCGCCCTTTTCCCGACCTTTCCGGTGCTGCTGGCCTCGTCGTTCACCATCGGGCTGGGCATGGCCATGCTGCAGACGACGATCAATCCGCTGACGCGCGTGGCGGGCGGCGAGGAGAACTTCGCCTTCTTCTCGGTCATGGGACAACTGGTCTTCGGTGCGGCGTCGTTCGTCAGCCCCTTCGTCTACGCGGGGCTGGTCGAACGCCTCACCTCGGGGGAGACCCTCACGGGCTTCACGGGCTGGCTGCAGTCGCTCACGCCGCCCTCGCTGCCGTGGGTCTCGCTCTACTGGCTCTTCGCCGTGATCCTCGTGGCGGTGATCGTTGTGGTGCTGTTGGTCCGCTTCCCGCGGCTCGAACTCCAGGAGAGCGAGCGCAGCGGCGGACTCCACTCCTACCGCGAACTGCTGAAAAACAAGTATGTCTACCTCTTCTTCCTCGGGATGCTCTGTTATACGGCCTCGGAACAGGGCGTTGCCAACTGGATCTCGGAGTTCCTGCGCCAGTACCACGGCCTCGACCCGCAGACGGTGGGCGCCCCGACCGTCGGACGCTTCTGGGGCTACATGTCCGTGGGGTGCCTCGTCGGGCTGTTCGCCCTCAAGCTCTGGGATGCACGCGACGTGCTGAAGGTGGCCGGAGTGCTGGCCATCGCCTCGCTGCTGGCGGCGCTGTTCGGCAGTGCCCGGGTCACCCTGACGGCCTTCCCGGCGGTGGGATTTTCGATCTCGGTGATGTTTTCGATCGTCATGTCGCTGGGCCTGAACTCCGTCGACCGCTACCACGGGTCATTCGCCGGAATCCTCTGTACGGGAATCGCCGGCGGAGCGCTCGGGCCGCTGATCGTGGGGTGGCTGGGTGACCTTGTCGGGCTGCGCGGGGCGCTGCTCTTCGTCTGCCTGACAATCGGCTATATCGTCAGCATCGCCTTCTGGGCGCGGCCGCTCATCGACAACAAACGCTACCGACTCCGGGACCTTTTCCGTAAAACGAACCGATCATGAAACGAACCATCACGCTGCTGGCGCTGCTGCTGACGGCTTCCGGGGCCGCAGCACAATCCGCAGCACAATCCGCGGCACAGCCTGCGACACAATCCGCGGCACAACCCGCCAATGAACCCGCTGCGGGCCGCCCTTCCGATATCCCGGCCGCCGGGCAGCCTGCCGGAATCCCGGCCGCCGAACAACACCTTGACAAACAGGCGCTGCGCCCCCGCTACCGGGCATGGATGCAGCCTGCCGGAGGGGTTTGCGTGACGCAGAATCCGCCGTCGCTGCTCTGGCCTGCGGGCGGGAAGGAGGTCACGGGCTACCGGGTCGAACTGGCCCCGTCGCCCGACTTCCCGGCCGACAGGACGCTGACCTGCGATCAGGAGTGGGCCGTCTGGGCACTCCACCGGCCGCTGGCGCCGGGCCGCTACTGGTGGCGGGTGACGACCTTCACGCGGGACGGGGCGTCGCAACGCTCCGCGGCTTGCGACTTCACCGTTGCGGACACCGCGCGGCGCTTCGCCACCCCGACGGGTGACGAGCTCGTGCGCCGGATCGCCGCAACGCCCCACCACCGACTCTACGTCACGCGCGACGGCCTCCAGTCGTTCCGCACCCGCACGGCGTCGAATCCCGAGGCCCGGGAGTTCCTCGACCGTGCGCGGAAACGCATCGACATGGGCCTGGTGCCGATCGCCCCGACGCGGCCGCGCGACACGACCGGGATGTCGCCCTTCCAGAAACGCTCGCTCATCAACTTCATGTACCACAAGTTCGGCGAGGTGGCCACCCAGCCGATCGTCGACTTTTCGCTGGCGTGGCTGCTTTCGGGCGAGGATGCCTTCCTGGACGCCGTGGTTCGCCATGCGCGGCATGTGGCGGCGATGCCCGTCGACAGCGACGCCACGTCGGAGGACTTCAACCGCTCGGCGATCATGTACGGACTGGCCTTCGGCTACGACACGGCGTGCGACCGCATGACGGCGGAGGAGCGTGCGGCGGTGCTCGAAGCGATCCGCGTGCGCGGCGAACGCTTCTACCGGCAGTACGTGCGCGATTTCGAGTGCCATTCGATGGACAACCACGTCTGGCAGCATACCTTCCGGAACTTCTTCTTCACGGCGATTGCGACGCTGGGCGACCTGCCCGAAGCCGAGAAGTGGTTGCGCTACTGCTACGAGGTGTGGTGCGGACGCTTCCCGATCCTCGGGGGCGACGACGGCGGCTGGCACGACGGCAGCAGCTACATGCAGGCCAATCTGGTGACCTTCATCTACGTGCCGTTCGTACTGACGCGCCTGACGGGAACGGACTTCTTCGCGCTGCCGTGGTACCGCAACCTGCCGTCGTTCCTGGTCTACTCCTTCCCGAAGGGCTCCTACGCCACGGGCTTCGGCGACGACTACGAGAAGATGACCACGCCGTCGCAACTCTACATGGGCTTTGCCGATGCGCTGGCGCGTGAGACCGGCAGCGGCGAGGCACGCTGGTATGCCGACCAGCTGATCGGCCCGGACCCGCAGAACCTCTACCGCTCGAAGGGCTTCACGCTCTACCGCATCCTGACGGACAAACCCCTCGACTGCGTGGCTCCCGTGGCTCCGGCGCGCAATACGTCGCGGTTCTATCCCGATGCGGGCTTTTCGCTGATGCACACCGACCCGGCCGATGCGTCGGACGACCTGATGGCGGCCTTCTTCGCACTGCCGTTCGGTTCGACGGGCCACGCCCACGCGGCGCACAACGGCTTCACGATCAACTACGGCGGTCGTCAGCTCTTCGGCGGCACGGGCTACTACTCGAACTTCAACGACAAGCATACGCTGCTGCACTACCGCTCGCGGGGGCACAATACGATCCTGGCCGACGGACTGGCGCAGGTGATCGGCGAGAACGGCTACGGCTGGCTGGCGCGCTTCGCCGATACCGAGGCGCTGACCTACACGCTGGGCGACGCCTCGCACGCCTACGACTCGATCCGCACACCCTTCTGGATCGACCGCATGGAGAAGTCCGGCGTGGCCTATACGCGCGAGAACGGCCTCGGGGATCCGGGCGTGACGCGCTTCCGGCGCCACTTCCTCTTCCTGAAGCCCGACGTGATCGTCCTCTACGACGAGCTGGCGGCCCGCGAACCGATTACCTGGACGTGGCTGCTGCACAGCCACCACCGGCTGACGCAGCCCGGCGATGCGACGGCCGTTGAGGCGGATAACGGACTGGCGGTGGGGCGGATGGACCTCTTTACCTCAAGCGGTCTGGAGGTGAATATCACCGACGCATTCTTCTCCCCGGCGATCAACTGGAAGAAGCGCACAGGCCCCGACGGCAAGGTGATGGAGTATGTAAACCAGTGGCATTCGGAGTTCACAACCCCGGCGAAGAGCCGTGCGCAGCGTTTCCTGGCGGTGTTCCGCATCACGCCTGCGGGTCGGGAGGCGCTGCCGCTGGTGCGTCATGCCGACGGCAGCCTCACGGTCGGGGCGTGGACCGTCCGCGCCGAACTCGACGCCTCGCGACCCGCCCGGCTCGAAATCTCGGACCCGCGCGGCCATGCCGTGCTTTACGCTACGGAGGCCTCGACCGTCGAGGGCAGCACCCTCGTCCGCACCCCCGGGGAGGCGGACCGCGAACTGGTCGATGTCGTCCCGGCTTCGGTCCGCTGACGATCCTGTTTTACGATAACCGCCGGAGGTCCGACCTCCGGCGGTCCTCTTTTTGGCGGACGAAAAACCCGCCGAAGGTGCGGAATTCTCCGAAAAAAAACGTAATTTTACTCCTGATAACACGATGCCCATGCTTAAATTCCGATACACGCTCTTTGGTCTGTTTGCTGTTTTGTTCGCCGTTCCGGCTTTCGCGGCCATTGAATTCCGGACGCTGTCGGTCAACGACGGACTCTCGCAATCGACCGTGCTGGCCATCGCCCAGGACCCGCTGGGCCGCATCTGGATGGGTACGCAGGACGGTCTGAACTGCTACGACGGCTATTCGTTCACGGTTTTCCGCCACATCGAGAACGATCCGCAGAGCCTGGGCGACAATGCGATCAGCGCCCTGCTCGCCGACGGCGGGAAACTCTGGGTCGGAACCTCCTCGGGGCTTTCGTGCTACGATGCCGCGACGCAGCGTTTCGAGAACTTCCGGCTCGAAGGCTACAACATGCAGGTCTCCGACATCGCACGCCAGAGCGACGGAAACCTGCTGCTGGCCACGGACCTGGGCATCGTTCTCTTCGACCGGGCGAGCCGTTCGCTCGAAATCCGCACCTACCTCAAGGGGATCAGCGTCCATACCGTGTGCCCTTCGCGCGACGGATTTCTGGTCGGAACCTCCGACGGCGTCTATACCTACTCGTCGACCTACGGCAACGCAATCCGGGTGCTTCCGCAGATGGCCCGCTTCGACATCGCCTGCATCATTCCGGCCGACGGCGGCTACTGGGTCGCCACCCACGGAAACGGTCTCTACCGGCTGGATTCGGCCCTGCAGGTCGTTGCCCGCTATACGGCAGCGGAGTATCCCGGACTGGCATCGGACTACATCCGCGTGCTGCGCAGCGACTCCGAAGGGCGCCTGTGGATCGGGACCTTCGACGGGCTGTCGATCCTCGACCCCCGCACGGACCGCTTCGAAAAATATGTCTATTCGCCCCGCCCCGGGGCCTTGAGCCACAACTCCATCCGTGCGATCTTCATCGACGACCAGCGGGGCGTCTGGCTCGGCACCTATTACGGCGGGGTGAGCTACTACCATCCGCTGGCGCGGCGTTTCGGGGTGCTGCGCCACGATCCGGCCCGCAATTCGCTGGGCGACAATACGGTGAGCTGCATCGTCGAGGACCCCGCAGGGGAGAGTCTCTGGGTGGGGACCAACGACGACGGCGTGAACCGCTACGACCGCCGCACGGGCCGGTTTGCGGAGTTCAATACGGCGAACGGCGCCCTGCTGTCGAACAATATCAAGTGCATCCTTCCCGACGGCCGCGGGAACCTCTGGATCGGCACCCACGCCGGGGGCCTGACCCGGATGGATGCCTCCTCGCACCGGACCCGCCACTATTCGGTCAACGCCTCGATCCCGATCAACAACAGCTGCTATGCCCTGCTCGACGGTGACGACGGCACGCTGTGGGCCGGGACGCTCAACGGACTGCTGTCGTTCGATCCCGCGACGGGGCGATTCTCGCGGCATCCGTGCACCGATTACGAACCCCGGCTGGGTTCGCTGCCGATCACGACACTTTTCCGCGATTCGAAACACCGGGTCTGGATCGGCACCCAGGCGGGGCTTTACCTCTGGCTGCCCGATCAGCGGCAGGTGCTGGCCTGCGACCTGACCACTTCGGACCAGTGCATTTCCCCCCCCCTTCGTAAGGAGGCCGCCGTGCTGTGCGTCGCCGAGGATTCGCACCGCAACGTCTGGATCGGAACCCGCCAGGGACTCTACCGCTTCAATGCCGCGGACCACGGCTTCACGCGCTTCGCCGCAGCCGACGGACTGCCCAACGACGTGGTGTACGGCATTCTGGAGGATGAGCTGTCGCGCCTGTGGATCTCGACCAATGCCGGCCTGGCGTGCTTCGACGTGCCGAAAAACACCTTCCGCAACTACACCCTGCGCGACGGGATCGCCAACAACCAGTTCAATCCCTACTCCTATTGCCGGAGCCGCGACGGCGTCTTCTGGTTCGGGGGAATCGGGGGTATCACCTGGTTCCGCCCCCACGATCTGGTGGACAATCCCTTCGCTCCGGAGGCCCGGATTACGGAGGTCACCGTCGCCGATGCGGGGAACGACCGCCGGGTGCGGATCGAACGCGATTCGCTGGGAAGGGTCGTGCGGGCCGCCTTCCCGTCGGTGCGGAATATCTTCTCGGTGCAGTTCGTCGCGGTCAATCCGCTGGCCGGGGGCCGCAACACCTTTGCCTACAAGCTCGAAGGCTTCAATACCCGATGGTACGAGACCTCCTACCTCGAAGCCAGCTACTCGAACCTCAAGCCCGGACGCTATCTCTTCAAGGTCCGGGCCGCGAACAACGACGGACGCTGGTGCGACGGGGAGACGGCGGTCGAGATCCGCGTGCTGCCGATGTGGTGGCAGACGCTGGCGGCGAAACTCCTGTGGATTGTCCTGGCTCTCGGGGCTGTCGGGGGTGTGCTTGCTGCGGTTTTCGGCCGCATGAAGATGAAGGTGCAGCTGCGGCTGGAACGCATGGAGAAGGAGTCCGTCGCGGAGCTGAGCCAGGAGAAGATCCGCTTCTACATCAACCTTTCGCACGAGCTCCGCACGCCGCTGACGCTGATCCTCTCGCCGCTGCAGGAGATCCGCGACCACGGAACGGTCGACCGGTACGTCGCCTCGCGGCTCGACTACATCCACCGCAACAGCCTCAAGCTCCTGCATATCGTCAACCAGCTGCTGGACTACCGCAAGGCCGAATTGGGCATGTTCCGGATGCGGGTTGCCGTGCAGGATGTGGACGCCATCGTTGCGGAGGTCTTCTCGATGTTCGAGGAGGTGGCCCAGAACCGCGACATGGACTATATTCTCAACTCCGATCTGCGGGGCGAGGTGCTTCCCGTGGACCGGATGTTCCTCGAAATGATGCTGACGAACCTGCTGTCGAACGCCTTCAAGTTCACGCCCGACGGCGGGATCATCCGTGTGGCGCTGCAGCGCGGCGAAGGGTGTTTCCGCATCCAGGTGCGCGACAGCGGCATCGGCATTACGGCCGAGCAGCAGAAGCATATTTTCGAGCGCTTTTACCAGGGCAACGAGTCTTATGCGGGGTCCGGGATCGGGCTTTCGATCGTGCAGCGCATCGTGGAGCTCCATCAGGGTACGATCACCCTGCGCAGCGAACCGAACCGCTATACGGAGTTCACGATCACGTTGTCGGACGACCTGGAGAGCTATCCCGCGGAGAAACGGGCTCGGGAGAACGACGTGCGTGCGACGATCATCCGCGATGCGGAGAAGTTCCTGCCCGAGGAGTGGTCGGGGAACGGAAGCGGACAGCTTCCGGTTGAGGAGTCCGGGGAGGAGAAGCGCGGAACGATCCTCGTTGCGGAGGCCAACCCCGATGTGGCGCGTTATATCGCCGACTATTTCCGGACCCGTTACCACGTCGTGTCGGTCGCCGACGGAAATGAGGCGCAGGAGCGTCTGAAGAGCCTGGAGCCCGACCTGATCATTGCCGACCGGCTGTTGCCGGGACTGGACGGACTGAAACTCTGCCAGGCCGTGAAGCAGAACATCCGCACGTGTCATATTCCGGTGGTGATTCTCGCCACGGAGGGGAGCCTCGAAGAGCAGATTTCGGGCATCGAGGCCGGGGCGGACAGCTATCTGCCGATGCCGTTGTCGATCTCGCTGCTGTCGGCCAAGGTTCAGAACCTGCTGAAGTCCCGTTACCGGATGCGTCACCACTATTCGGACGACGGGGAGATCGATCCCGACAAGATCACCTCGAATTCGATGGACGGGGAGTTCCTGAAGAAGGCGATCCGGATCGTCGAGGAGAACATGGACAACGAGGAGTTCTCGTCGAACGATTTCAGCAAGGCGTTGTGCATGAGCCGCTCGAACCTCCACCTGAAGATGAAGTCCATCACGGGCGAATCGGCCACGAAGTTCATTCGCAAGATCCGTTTCAACTACGCCTGCAAGCTGTTGATGGACCGCAAGTATTCGATTTCGGAGATCAGTTCGATGGTGGGCTTCAATTCGCCCTCCTATTTCGCCACGAGTTTCAAGAAGCACGTGGGGTGCCTGCCCACGGAGTATGTCCGCACCCGCACGCGCGGCGACCGGGACAAGGAGCGTGACAAGGAGCGTGACAAGGAGCGTGACAAGGAGCGCGACAAGGATCGGGAGCGGGGCCGGGAGCGGGAGAGCGACGGTGAATAGCATCCGGCGGTTCGGGCTGTCCGGGGGCGGCGGGTTCGACCTGGAGTGGATCAGGTTGTTCGGGTCCGGCAGGTCCGGGTCGGAGTGATTCGAAATTGTCCGGTGCGGCGGGTTCGACCTGGAGTGGATCGGGTTGTCCGGGGTCGGCGGGTCCGGGTCGGAGTGATTCGAAATTGTCCGGTGCGGCGGGTTCGGCCCGAAACAAAAAAATTCTCCCCTGTCGCGGGTTGCGGCAGGGGAGATTTTCGTATGCGGTTGTGTTGCGGTCAGGGGCAGTTCGGTTGATCTGCTTTCCGGTTATGCGGTCGGCCCCTCTCCGGTGGCCTCTCTCCTCTCCGGGCAGTTCTTCCGGTCGGCTTTTTCCAACTGGCCCTCTCCTCTCCGGGCAGTTCTTCCGGTCGGTTCTCTCCAACTGGCCCTCTCCGGTGGCCTCTCTCCTCTCCGGGCAGTTCTTCCGGTCGGTTCTCTCCAACTGGCCCTCTTCGGTGGCCTCTCCCCGGTGCCCTCTCTCCTCTCCGGGCAGTTCTTCCGGTCGGCTTTTTCCAACTGGCCCTCTCCGGTGCCCTCTCTCCTCTCCGGGCAGTTCTTCCGGTCGGTTCTCTCCAACTGGCCCTCTTCGGTTGATCTTCCTCCGGTGGCCCCTCTCCGGTTGGCCCTCTCAGCCCCCCCCCGTCTATTTGAAGAAGATCGAGGAGATCTCCTTGTAGTTGTGGACGCGCTCGATGACGTCGGCGAAGATGTCGGCCACCGAGAGTACCGTGAACTTGTGCAGGTCCTTGTCGGGGTTGAGCGGAATGGTGTCGGTGACGATCACCTCCTCCAGGGCGCTGTCGTTGATGCGCTCGTAGGC
>CALUMM010000017.1 GCA_944321755.1 uncultured Alistipes sp. | reverse complement strand
AGGTTTCGGATACGACATACCCAGCAGCAAAGGAGTCCTATGATAGCCGTTGTCGATTACGATACGGGCAACCTGCGTTCGGTTGCCGATGCGCTCCGGCGGGCCGGGGCGGAATTCACGCTTACTGCGGCACCGGCGCTGCTGCGGGCAGCCGACCGGGTGATCCTGCCGGGTGTCGGCGAGGCGTCGAGCGCCATGGCAAAGCTGCGCGAACGGGGTCTGGACCGGGTCATTCCGACGCTGACGTGCCCGGTGCTGGGGATCTGCATCGGGATGCAGCTGATGTGCCTTTCGAGCGAGGAGGGGGATGCCGCGTGCCTGGGGATCTTCCCCACGCGGGTGCGCCGCCTCTCCGCCGATCCGGACTCCGACTCCGTCCACGCCGTTTTTCCGGAATCCCCCGGCGCGGGCCGAAGCACGGACGCTCCGGAGTGCCTTCCGGGAAATTCCCGACTGAAGGTGCCCCACGTGGGGTGGAATACGATCTCGGCGTTGCGCACGCCGCTCTTTGCGGGGCTTCCGGAGGAGAGTTATGTCTATTACGTGCACTCCTATGCCGCGGACCCCTGTTCGTCGACGATCGCCGCCACGGAGTACGGGCGGCGGTTCAGTGCGGCGCTGGCGCGCGACAACTTCTACGGCACGCAGTTCCACCCGGAGAAGAGTGGCGCGGCCGGAGCAAGGATCATTCAGAACTTCCTGACGCTGCGTTGAACCACCCGTTCCACGCCGTTGCGCGCCCCGATTGCGCCCGACAACTCGTTCCGCACCTCCCGAAGCATTTCCATAAGCCCCTCCCGAGGGAGGGGTTTGGGGTGGGGTCAGATTGGGGGACGACGCCGAAGGCGGCGAAATCCGCGGAAACGAAGCATATAAACAGACCGGAAACAAGCTAAAAAACCGATTTATCAAAAATACCTCCAACGATGAATATCACGATTATACCCGCTACGGACCTGATCGACGGTCAGTGCGTGCGGCTGACGCAGGGCGACTACGCCAGCCGGAAGACCTACTACCGCGATCCGCTCGATGCGGCCCTGCGCTTCGAGCAGGCGGGGATCCGCCGCCTGCACATGGTCGACCTCGACGGTGCGAAGGCCTCCGAACCGCGCAACCTCCGGGTGCTGGAGCGCGTGGCGACACGCACCTCGCTCGAAGTGCAGTACGGCGGCGGCATCAAGAGCCGCGAGGCCCTCGACAGCGTCTTCAATGCCGGGGCGCGGCGGGCGACCTGCGGAAGTATCGCCGTGCGCCATCCGGAGCTTTTCGCCCAATGGCTCACGGAGTTCGGGCCCGAGCGTCTGATCCTCGGCGCCGACATCCGCGACGGGAAGGTGGCCGTGCAGGGATGGTTAGAAACCGCCCAGACGACCGCTGCCGAACTGATCGAAGCGTTTCTGCCACAAGGCGTTGCGCAGGTTATCTGCACCGACATTTCACGGGACGGAATGCTCTGCGGTCCCTCGGCGGAGTTTTATGCCGCCCTGCAGCAGCAATTCCCGACGGTCGAGATCACCGTCAGCGGGGGCATCTCGTCGCTGGACGACATCCTCCGCCTCGACAGGCAGGGATTGCGGAGCGTCATCGTCGGCAAGGCGCTCTACGAAGGACGTATCACCCTTGAAGCACTCGAACGATGCTTGCGAAACGAATAATTCCCTGTCTGGACATCCGCGACGGTCAGACCGTCAAGGGAATCCACTTCGAGGGGCTGCGGCAGGTCGGCGACCCCGTGGAGCTGGGCGCAAAGTACGCCGCACAGGGGGCCGACGAACTGGTCTACCTCGACATCAGCGCCTCGGAGGAGGGGCGCCGGACCTTCACCGAACTGGTCACCCGCATCGCCGCACGCATCGACATCCCCTTCACTGTCGGGGGCGGCATCTCCTCGGTGGAGGATGCCGGGCGGCTGCTCGATGCCGGGGCCGACAAGGTGACGGTCAACAGCGCCGCCGTGCGCAACCCGTCACTGATCGACGCCATTGCGGCCAAATACGGTTCGCAGTTCGTCGTGGCGGCGATCGATGCCCGGCAGGTCGACGGACGCTGGGTCGTGACGACCCACGGCGGCAAACGCCCTACCGACCGCGAACTCTTCACGTGGGCCCGGGAGACCGTCGAACGCGGGGCCGGGGAGATTCTCTTCACCTCGATGGACCACGACGGCACGAAGAACGGCTACCCTTGCGAGACCTTCGCACGGCTGGCCGAGCTGCCCGTGCCGATCATCGCCTCGGGCGGTGCCGGGACCGTCGACCACATCGCCGAGGTCCTCACCCGCGGACGGGCCGACGCCGCGCTGGCCGCCAGCATCTTCCATTACGACGAAATCCCGATCCCCGTCCTGAAGCGCGCGTTGAACCAACGGGGCATTACCATCCGACTTTGAAGCAAACCGATACAAGAATCACGAAAAGCACGAAAATCCCATGAAAATCCAAGCCGTTCCGTTCTCGGAACTCAACCTCGAAAAACTCCCCGACGGCCTCGTTCCGGCCGTCATCCAGGATGCCCGCACCCTGCAGGTGCTGATGCTGGGCTACATGAACCGCGAAGCCTACGAAAAGAGCCTCGCCGAAGGGCGCGTCACCTTCTACAGCCGTTCGCGGCAATGCCTCTGGACCAAGGGCGAGACCAGCGGCCACTGGCTCGACATCGTTTCGGTGGCCGCCGACTGCGACGCCGACACGCTGCTCGTGCGCGTCATCCCCCACGGCCCGACCTGCCACACCGGATCGAAAACCTGCTTCGGGGAGGCCGTACCCGAGACCGAAGGGTTCATCCGCTACCTGCAGAGCGTCATCCAGGGTCGCCACGCCGAGATGCCCGAAGGCTCCTATACCTCGAAGCTCTTCACGCGCGGCGTGAACAAGATCGCCCAGAAGGTCGGCGAAGAGGCCGTCGAGACGGTTATCGAAGCCGTGGCCGGGAACCGCGACGCCATGATTTACGAGGCGTCGGACCTCATCTACCACCTGCTCGTGCTGCTCGAAGCCACCGGCTGCACGATTGCGGACCTCGAACGCGAACTGGCCCGCCGCCACTCCTGACCCGGGCCGGAAGAGGCCGAAAGAAGCAAGAGAAGAACAAAAGGAGAGGGAGGGGCAAGAAGCAGCCCTCGAAAACCCCGCAACACCCCCGGAAGGCCGCATGGCTCGCTGTACAGTCTCCCGGGATCGCGTAAAAACGGACATTCCGCCTGTGAAAACCCGCAAGTTTTGCCGCCGGAACGTCCGTTTTTGTGCAAATTAATGCTATCTTTGCAACGAACGGCCGATGTCCGCCCCGATCCGGTTTTCGGGCGGAGCGGGCGGCCCCAACCGGAAAAACACCTAAACAGAGAAAAACATGTTCACACCTTGTGCTGTCGGTTACGGACAAATTATCGTCATCGTATTGATCGTCATCCTGCTTTTCGGCGGGAAAAAGATTCCCGAACTGATGCGCGGCCTGGGCCGCGGCGTCAAGGAGTTCAAGGATGCCGTCAACACGGACTACTCCGCGGAAGAGAAAACCCCGGCCGAAAAGCCCGCCCGCAAACAGGAATCCGTCGAAAAAGAGCCGGAGAAGTAACGCCCGGACGATCCGCCCGGCGTCCCGCCCGCCCTTCGCAGCATGAAACAACCCGAATCGGATCCCTTGGAGATGACCTTCTTCGAGCATATCGACGCCCTCCGCCCCCATCTGGTGCGAGGGGCGTTGGCCATTGTGCTCGTCGGCATTGCGGCGTTCTTCTGCAAGCACTTCATCATCGACACCGTGCTCTTCGGACCCAAAAGCGCCGAATTCCCCACCAACCGCCTGTTGTCGTGGATCGGCACCGAGTGGGCGCACGTCGCCGCATGGCTCAACACGACCCTCGGGACCTCGTTCGACACCGACGTCGCGGCCTTCGAAATCGCCGCAGACCGCTTCTCGGTCATCAACACCTCGCTGTCCGGGCAGTTCAACCTCCACATGAAGATCTCGCTCGTCGCCGGAATCGCCCTGGCCATGCCCTACGTGCTGTGGGAGTTCTGGCGCTTCGTCCGCCCAGCCCTCACACCCCGCGAAATCGCAGGAACTCGCTGGTTCGTGGCTTCCGTGTCGCTCTGCTTCTTCACCGGGCTCCTTTTCGGGTACTTCATCATGGTCCCCCTCTCGATCAACTTCTTCGCCAACTACCAGGTCAGCCCCGAAATCACCAACATGATCGACATCGGCGACTACCTCTCGACCGTGATCGTCGTATCGATGGCCTGCGCCTTCCTCTTCGAACTGCCGCTGCTGATCTACTTCCTCACCCGCATGGGGATCGTCTCCGCGGCATTCCTGAAACGCTACCGCCGCCATGCGTTCGTCATCCTGCTCGTCATCTCGGCGATCATCACCCCGCCCGACATCTTCAGTCTGATCCTTGTGGTCGTGCCGCTCTACGGGCTCTACGAATTGAGCATCCGCCTCGCCGCACGCATCGAGCGCAAGCGGCTCCGGGAGGCGGAAACAGCGGCGGAAACGGATGATGAAAAGGGTGCCGGGAGCAAGGCGGCCGGATAGGGCCGGACCCCGGAGCCTGCCCCCGGATCAAAGGGCCAGAACGGAATGTCGGAGACGGAAAAAGGGGTTGTGAGCGGGATGATTTTCAGGGTCGCGGCGTCCCGAAATCCCCGAAAATTCCCTATCTTTGCACGGGCGTGCGGCGGGAAACGGACCGCCCGACCCGGAAACAAGCAATTAATCGCATAAAAACCAAAACAATACATCATTATGGAATTCGAAGGAACCGTCTACAAGATAATGCCGGTCACGAAGGGCACGTCGGCCCGCGGGGAGTGGCAGCGTCAGGATGTCGTTTTCGAGATGAACGAAGGGTCGTTCTCGCGCAAGATCTGCGTCACCTTCTTCAACAAGCCCGACGACGTAGCCCGGCTGAAGGAGGGCGCCGCCTACCACGTCTCGGTGAACATCGAGTCGCGGGAGTACAACGGCCGCTGGTACACCGATATTCGCGCCTGGCGCATTCAGCCCAAGCAGCAGGAGGCTGCAGCTCCGATGCCGGAGATGCCGCCGATCGTCGAGGAGCCGGCCTATGCCTCCGCACCCGCTCAGGAGGTCGACGACCTGCCCTTCTGAGGCCCGGAAGGGGGGGGGCAACCAACCCAAAACGGCAACCCGCTTTATGACGGGTTGCCGTTTTTTATATCTCTGAAGCATCCGGAAGGAAACTGAAGCCGGGGTTCAACCGCAACGTATCAGGGCCAGAACAAGGCAGGGTCGCCGATCGGAGCCACTCTCCTTACAGCAGAAAGCCCGACGTATCGAATACGTCGGGCTTTCCATGCCTCTTCTCCCTTCCCCCCCCTCCCCTCGGATGGGAGGAGCGGAGTGGAAATTATTTTGCGGGCTCTACGGCAGGCGTTTCGGCCGTTGCCGTCGAATCGGCAGGCGCAGGCTCCTCATACGGAGTCACGTCGATCAGCTCGACCTCGAACTCCAGCGCCTCGTTCGGACCGATGTCACGACCGGCACCGCGCTGACCGTAAGCCAGATCGGAGGGGATCCACAGCGTGATCGTTCCGCCCTTGCCCACGAGCTGCATACCCTCGGTCCAGCCCGGGATGACGCGGTTCAGCGGGAATTCCACAGGCTCGTCCTTGTCGTAGTCGTCCGGACGGCGCTGCTTGAGCATCTCCTGCTGCTCCTTCGTGCGGTTTGCGAATTTCGACGTGTCGAAAACCTTGCCCTCACGGGTGCGGCCCGTATAGTGGACCTTCACCACGTCGCGCGGATCCTTGGCCATCACCGTCGTATCGCCCATGTTGTTCACCTTGTAGAGCAGGCCCGATTCGGTCTTCTTCACGCCCGATTTCTTCTCGATCTTCTCCAGCCAGGCCTTCGAAGCGGCAGCGTTCTCTGCGGGGCGCTTTACCATGAAGTAGTACTGCAGGTACTGGTTCACGGCATCCTCATCCATCTTGGCGTTGTTGTCGCGGACGTTCTGCATCGCCTCGACAATCCATACCAGCTGGATCGGCATACCGCTCTGGGCAATGTTGTAGCCGATATCGCTGCCGAAGGCATACGACAGATCGGTGCGCTCCTCCTCCGACTCGAACATCTCCGGATCGGCGGCCGGATACTCCACCTTCGTGGAATCACCCCCTGCAAGACGGATGCTGTCCGCCTCGGCACGCTTCTGGGCGATGGCCTGAGCGCGCATCCCGCGCTTCGACATGAAATATTCCTGCAGCATCTTCAGCGCATCCTCGTGCGGCTGCGAAGCCTTGCCCAGGGCGCCTTCCCGGATACCCTCGTCCACGGCCTTGAAGTCGAACGGAATATCCTTCATCTCATAACTGATGCCATAACCGATGTTCGCGCCCAGCGCATACGACAGCGAGTCGAATTTCGACAGGCTGCCCATCTGAACTCCGGTCTTGTTGCCCCCGCAGGAGGCGAGCAGTGCCGCACCCGCAAGTGCCGCAACAAAAAAGACTTTTTTCATGATCGTTTGACTATTGTTTTGATGTTTGCCTTTGTTTCGTACGCGCAAAGATAGTAAAATATTGTATGATCGGTCGATTTTATTTCCGTAAATTATCTGCGGCGGAACCGATTCGCGTATTTATCCACATCCAGCAACTCGATCTCGTAGTAGAGCGTGGCATTCGGGCCGATGCCCAGCGTCTCGTCGCCCCCGGCACCATAGGCCATGTCGGCGGGCATCCACGCCTGGATCCTGCCCCCCGCACCGATCAGTTTCAGGCTCTCCTGCACGCCGCGGGGCAGATTCCGGAGCGCCGACCGCACCGTATCCCCCCGCTCGTAGGAGGAGACGACATCCTTTCCGTCCGCCGTGCGGATCACCCAGCGCAGCGCCACGCTGTCCCGGTCCGAAGTCGGGATCCGGTCCTGATTCCCGACCTCCTCGACCGTGTAGGTCACGCCCGACGAAGTCCGCGCATACGAACGGTTCGACTTCGCGATGTCGGCCAGGAACTGCTCCTCGTAGGCCCGGGCCTTCTCCGGGAGCGCGTAGTTCACGTAACTCAGGTAGAAGGTCTCCGCCGCCTCGACCGTCATGCGCGGGTCTCCCTCGAAAATGTCCCGGATCCCCTCGCAGACCGCCGACACGTTGAGTGTCGAATCCATGCGCTGCAGGTTCAGACCCACATTCATGCCGATGACATACGCCACCGAATCGAGGTCGGATTTCAGTTTCACGCCGTTCGCCGCCTTTTTCGAACACCCGACGGCCAGCAGCATCGCCGCAAATAGAAGGATCCGTTTCATGACTTCTGGCTCTTGCGCGAAATGAACAGGATCAGCAGGCTTCCGAAAATCGCCGCGGCAACCGATCCCATCAAGATGGCGATCTTGCCCCGGTCGATCAGATCCGGATCCGTATAGGCCAGCGAATCCACGAACAGCGACATCGTGAAGCCGATACCGCCCAGGCACGCTACGGCAAAGAGCATCCGCCAGTTAGCCCCGGCAGGCATCTCCGCAAGGCCCGAACGCACGGCTCCCCAGCTCGCCAGGAAGATCCCCAGCGGCTTGCCGATCAAGAGGCCGAAGAAGACGCCCATGCCCACCGATCCGATCTCTGCCGAGTAGTGGAAAATGTTGATGTACTCCAGCGAGGTGATCTCCACCCCGGCGTTCGCCAGCGCGAAAATCGGCATGATCAGGAACGTCACATACGGCGACAGGGCATTTTCAAGACGGTAGCTCATGCCGATCGAATTCGCCGTCAGATGGGACATCCGGCGCAGGTAGAAACGCTGCTCCTCGTTGGGGAAGGGCTCCTCGTTCCCGGCCTGCAGCAGCCGCGTCTTCAACCAGCTCATCTTGTGCGTATAGTACTCCTTTCTGTAGCGGGGCTCCATCGGGATGAGCATCGCCATGGCCACGCCCGAGATCGTCGAATGGACGCCCGAATAGTAGAACAGGCCCCAGACCACGACGGCGGGAACCAGGTAGAAGATCATGCGCTTCTCGCCCATCTTGTTCATGAAATAGACCACCACCATGATGGCCACGGCCAGCAGCAGCAGATCCAGCTGCACTTTCCCGCCGTAGAAGAGCGCGATGACCAGAATCGCCCCCAGGTCGTCCGCCACGGCCAGGGCCGTAAGGAAGATTTTCAGCGATACCGGAACCCGGTCGCCGAGGATCGACATGATGCCGATGGCAAATGCGATGTCGGTGGCCGTGGGGATTCCCCATCCGTTGGCGGCCGCCGTCCCGTGGTTGAACAGCGTGAAGATCACGGCCGGGGCCAGCATTCCGCCCGCTGCGGCCAGCACCGGAAGGATCGCCCGACGCACGCTCGAAAGCTGTCCGTTGACGATCTCACGCTTGATTTCGAGACCCACCGTGAAGAAGAAGATCACCATCAGGCAGTCGTTGACGAACGTCTCGACGTTCATTCCGCGCGGGAAGACCCAGTTGATCAACCCCTCCGGGGAGCGGATGATCAGCGAAAGATCCGTTTCGAGCAGATCGCGGTAGTAGTCTTTCGTCAATGAAAGGTTCGCCAGCAGCATGGCGATAAGGACGCAGACGACCAGAACAACACCTCCCGCCCAGGGGGCCTCGATGAAATTGCGTCCGCGAAGGCCGAGCGCGTGCCGGCTGCGTACCCAGCGGTACATGGAAAAGAGTCGCATCTATTTCTGATTTAGTTGATTATTGGATTTGAGGGTCAGACCGCACAGTTTCCACAACATGCGGGCTCCCGTAATGGCGTCGATGCGCCCCTCCGGGGACGGAGTGACCTCCACGATATCGAATCCGATGATCCGGCGGCCCGAACGCGCCAGCGTGTCGAGCAGCCAGACCGCCTCGTTGAAACTCAGGCCCCCGCACACCGGGGTTCCCGTATGGGGGCAGTTCTCGAACGTCAGGCCGTCGATGTCGAAGCTCACGTAGACCTCCTCCGGGAGCCGTTCGACGATCTCCCGGCACTGCGCATCCCATGTCTCGCCCCGGAACCGGCCCTCGGAGAGCGACAGGTCGTCGAAGGTCTCGATCCGCTCCGACGAGGCGGCCAGCGCCGCCTCCGTAGCGCTGAAGTCCCGGACGGCGACCTGCACCAGGCGCGATACCTGCGGGATGTCGCGCAGCACGTTGTACATGATCGAGGCATGGGAGTATTCGAACCCCTCGTAGGCTTCGCGCAGATCGCAGTGGGCGTCGATGTGCAGGATCCCGAACGAGGTGTGGCGGGCTCCTAAGGCCCGGATCAGCCCGTAGGGCGTCGAATGGTCGCCGCCGACCAGCCCCACGATCTTCCCCGCATCGAGCCACCCGGCAGCCTGGGCCTCGATGTTGGCGTTCAGGGTCCGGCTTCCTTCGTTCACCCGGCGGACCTTCCGCACCACATAGTCGTCATCGAGGCTTCCGCCCCCTTCGAGGTGGTCGATCACCCGTTCGGCATCGCTCCGCAGGCGCTGCGAGAGCTCCAGCAGCGTATAGTCCACGTCGGCCGTGGCGATACCCCGGCGCCAGGCACCCGGAGCCAGGGGATCGTGGAAATCCAGCTGCGTCGACGCCTCGATGATGGCATCCGGAGCGTAGGCCGTCCCGGCTCCGTAGGAGACCGTCACGTCCCACGGTGCCGAAATCAGCACCAGTGCCGACTCCTCGGGAGCAAACGGAAGACCGAAATAGGTTCCCGTAGCGACCCCTACGCCGTCCGGATCGAAGGTTTTCTGTTCCATAGCGATCTTTTGAAAGACAAAGGTACTAATTTTTACCTATATTTGCGCATCCGCACGAAGATTAACGGCAGGATAATTCCGATAAGCATGAAGATTGTAGCCGATAATGCCATTCCTTTCCTGAAAGGAGTCCTCGAACCCTTTGCCGAAATGCGCTATCTTCCCGGCCGGGAGATCCGTCCCGAGGAGGTGCGCGACGCCGACGCCCTCGTCATCCGGACCCGGACGCGCTGCGACGAACGGTTCCTGGCCGGATCGCGCGTGCGGATGATCGCCACGGCCACCATCGGGTTCGACCACATCGACCTGGCGTGGTGCGCCCGGAACGGCATCGAAGTCGCCACGGCCGCCGGATGCAACGCCCGCGGCGTGTTGCAGTGGGTCGCCGCGGTGCTCGCACGCCTGGCCCGCACGCAGGGCTGGAGACCCGAGGAACGAACCCTGGGAATCATCGGGGTCGGACACGTCGGATCGCTCGTCAAAAGTTATGCCGAAGCGTGGGGATTCCGCGTCCTCTGCTGCGACCCCCCGCGCGAGGAGCGCGAACACTGCGGTTTCCTTCCGCTCGACGCGGTGGCGCAGGAGGCCGACCTGATGACCTTCCACACCCCGCTCGACGACTCGACCCGCCACATGGCCTGCGAACGCCTCTTCCGGAAGATGAAGCCCGGAGCCGTCATTATCAACTCCTCGCGCGGGGAGGTCGTCGACGGCGAGGCCCTGCTCCGAAGCCCGCTGCAGTGGGTGCTCGACGTCTGGGAGCACGAGCCGACACTCGATCCCGCACTGCTTGAAAAGGCTCTCCTCGCAACCCCCCACATCGCCGGGTACTCCCTCCAGGGAAAAGCCAATGCCACGGCCCTCGCCGTTGGGGCCCTCACCCGTCGGTTCGGGCTCCCGCTCGAAGGGTGGTATCCGCCCGAAGTGACGCCCGCCGTGCCGCGTCCGATTTCGTGGCAGGAGCTTTGCAGGAGCATTCCGGAGGTCTACGACATCGAGGCCGAAAGCCGTCGGCTGAAGGCGGACGTCTCCCGCTTCGAGGCCCTGCGCGACCACTACGAATACCGCCGCGAATACTTTTAGAGGGGGGGGGGCAAGAGGGGTAAAAGCCGAAACCGCCGCAAAACCGGGATCGCAGGGGAGGCACCGGAAAACCGGGAGGGACAACGGCCGGGACCGCAGGGGCGCCGAGGCAGCGAGGAAGCCGAAACCGCCGCAAAGCCGGGACCGCAGAGGCCCCGGAACCACAAAAACCGGAAGCGCAAAGAAGTCGAAAACGCGGCTAAACGAATCTGCAGGCCCGATCCTGCGGCAGGTCCGGCCCCTCCGACCGGCAAAAAGTACACAATTGGCTTTTTTTCATTACCTTTGCGCGCGAATATGTACCGTAAGATCATAAAGCCCTTGCTCTTCTCGCTCTCCATCGAGCGGGCACACCGGGCCGTCATCCTCCTCCTGCGCATCATCGGACTGATCCCCGGAGGCCGCTGGCTGTTGCACAAATGCTACGCCGTGGAGCACCCCGCCCTCGAACGCGAGGTTTTCGGCATCCGTTTCGCCAATCCCGTGGGCGTCGCAGCCGGATTCGACCGCAACGGCGAGGCTTTTCGGGAACTGGCCGCAATGGGCTTTGGATTCGTGGAGATCGGAACCATCACCCCGCAGCCCCAGTCGGGAAACCCCCGGCCCCGCGTCTTCCGGCTCCCCAGGGACCGCGCCATCATCCACCGCATCGGACTCGCAAACCGCGGACTCGAAACGTCGATCCGCCACCTGCGCAAACCCCATGAGGGCGTGATCGTCGGCTGCAACATCGGGAAAAATACCGCCACACCCGCCGAAAACGCCCCCGCGGACTATCTCAAACTCTTCCGCAACCTCTACCAGTATGCGGACTACTTCACCGTAAACATCAGCTGCGACAACGCCTGCCGTGACGGGTCGACCCATACCCGGGAGCAGATTCTCCGCATCCTCGAACCCCTGTTCGACTTCCGCCGCGGGCAGAACCAGTATCGGCCCGTCATGCTCAAGGTCTCGCCCGACATGCCCGACGAGGTGGTCGACCGCGTGGCCGACATCCTCCTCGAAACCCCGCTCGACGGAATCGTCGCCACCAACGGCACCTACTGCCGCGAGGGGCTGCAGACCAGCCGCGAAGCCCTCGAAGAGATCGGAAACGGTCGCCTCGGAGGTGCCCCGCTGACGCGCCGCGCCGTGGAGATCGTCCGGCGCATCCACACCCGTTCGGGCGGAACGTTCCCCATCATCGGCGTGGGCGGACTGATGACCCCCGACGACGTGCGGGCGATGCTCGACGCCGGCGCCGATCTCGTACAGCTATACACCGGATACATCTACGAAGGCCCGGGGCTGGTCGGCGAGATCTGCCGCGCCCTGATCGCCGATGAGGAGCGGCGTCAGGCCGAGGCGGCAAAGGCCGAAGCCGAAGCAAAAGCTGCCGCTGCCGCCGCACCCTCCGAAGCCTCCGACACCGCATCCTCTGAAACCGCCGACGCCGCACCCGAGCCCCCGCTCCCGTCGCCGGAAGCCGCACCCGGAAGCGGGACAAATGCCGGAAGCGGGACAAATGCCGGGAACGGAACCGCGGAAGGAGCCGGAAACGCAAAATCCGCCGACGGAGTTTCCGGCTGCGGCGACATCCCCGCCGGACATTCGGAAAAATCCCCGAAAACAGCGTCCGGAACCTCCGGAGAACCCGCCATCCCGGCGGAAAGCGTCCCGGAACACCCCGGAAAACAGGCATAAATCCATGAAAGCATCGATCATTACCATCGGCGATGAGATTCTCATCGGCCAGATCGTGGACACCAATTCGGTATCCATTGCCAAGCACCTCAATTCGGCGGGCATCGTCGTGCGCGAGAAGATCTCCATCGGCGACGACCGTTCGCAGATCGTCGAAACCGTCACGCGGTCCATGGAGAACGCCCAGGTGACGGTCATTACCGGCGGACTCGGCCCCACGAAGGACGACATCACCAAAAAGACCCTCGCGGAACTCTTCCACAGCGACATGCGCTACGACGAAACCGTCGCCGCACACGTCGAGAAGATGCTCACCGCCCGCGGCATCGAATTCAACGACCTGAACCGCTCGCAGGCCCTCGTCCCGACGTGCTGCACCGTGCTCTTCAACGCCTACGGAACCGCGCCCGGCATGTGGTTCGAACGCGACGGACACGTCGTCGTCTCGCTCCCCGGGGTCCCCTACGAGATGGAGCACCTCATGCAGGACGAGGTCATGCCCCGGCTCAAGGCCCACTTCTCGCTGCGGCAGATCGTACACCGCACGATGATCACCGCGGGGCTGGCCGAATCGATGCTCGCCAAACGCATCGAAAACTGGGAGAACGCCCTCCCGCCCTATCTCAAACTCGCCTATCTGCCCAACCCGGGAGCCGTGCGCCTGCGCCTCTCGGCCTACGAGGTCGAGGGCGAAAGCGTCGCCCGGGAGATCGACCGCCAGTTCGAAGCCCTGCGCAAACTCATTCCCGAATACTTCATCGGATTCGAAACCGCCTCGATCCAGGAGCTCGTCCACGGCATTCTCACCGAACGCGGGCTGACCCTCGCCACGGCCGAAAGCTGCACCGGAGGCGTCATCGCCGCACGCTTCACCGCCATGCCCGGAGCTTCGGCCTACTTCCGCGGCGGCGTGGTAGCCTACAGCAACGAGGCGAAAGCCGACATCCTGGGCGTCGATGCCGATGACATCGCCCGCTACGGCGCCGTGAGCGAGCAGGTCGTCCGACAGATGGCCGAAGGCGCACGCCGCGTCGCCCGCGCCGACTACGCCGTCGCGACCTCCGGAATCGCAGGCCCCACGGGCGGAAGCCCCGAAAAACCCGTCGGAACCGTCTGGATCGCCGTCGCCACCCCCCGCGAAACAATCGCCCTGTGCAAACAGTGCGGCGCCGACCGCAGCCAGGTCATCGACCGCGCCAGCGCCTTCGCCATCGCCCTGCTCCGCGATGCCCTCCAGGGAAAATAGGGCCCCGATGCGAAAAAAAGCCGGGCCCTTTTGCGTTTTGACGAAAAGGTTGTATATTTGCAGGCCCTAAACAGGCTTTAATAAAAATATCAAGAACCATGAAAGTTTGCGAAATCACAGGCAAGGTGGCCGTCGTGGGCAACAACGTCTCCCACTCCCACCACAAGACCAAACGCAAATTCAGCCCCAATCTGAAGACGAAGCGTTTCTGGTCCGAGCAGGAAGGTCGCTGGATCACCATCAAGGTGTCGGCTGCCGGCATGAAAACCATCAACAAGAAAGGGCTCGCTGTCGCTATGCGCGAAGCTGTCGCTCCCAAAAACGTCTACTAAAATCCTAATCCATGGCAAAGAAAGGTAACAGAGTGCAGGTAATCCTCGAATGCACCGAGCAGAAAGAGAGCGGCGTGGCAGGAATGTCCCGTTACATCACGACCAAAAACAAGAAAAACACGCCCGAACGTCTCGAACGCAGAAAGTACAATCCGTTCCTGAAGCGTGTAACCGTACACCGTGAAATCAAATAGTTAGAACAGACCTATGGCAAAGAAAGTAGTCGCAACGCTGAAAACCGGTACCGGCAAGCAGTTCACCAAGTGCATCAAGATGGTCAAGTCGGACAAAACCGGAGCCTACATGTTCAAGGAAGGCGTTATTGCAAACGACCAGGTGAAGGATTTCTTCGACGAGAAGAAATAACGTATTTTAAGAGTCCGTCTCTTAAATACAAAGGGCATCTTTCGAAAGATGCCCTTTGTGTATGTATGGCCTCCGCCTCAAACCCCGCCGTTCCCGGTACGGATTTGGCAGTCCCGAAAAAATGACCTAACTTTACAAAAATTTAATCCCGCATTCCGTATGGAGATCAAAACGATTGCCTTTTACAACAGACCATTTCCCGCCGGAGGGGCGGAAACCGTCTCGCGGAATCTTGCATATTACTTCCATTCCCAGGGGATTCGGACCATCATATACACCTCCTTGTTCCAAGCGGATCTGTTGACCGAGCAGGATCGGAAAACCTTCGACGTGAAAGTCCTGCCGGACAGCAAACACGAATGCCTCCCTGTCAATGTCGATTTTTTACGGGACTCTCTGGAGCTCGAACAGGTCGACTTCCTGATCATTCAGGGTTTGACGGAGTTCCCGTTCGACAAACTGTACGGGACCGTCCATACAAAACTCATTTTCTGCCTCCACAGCATCCCCCTATGGGAGGTTTACGACTGGAGAATCCGGAAAAGCTCGCAACTGTGGAATCCGACGTTCCTCCGCAGGATGGAGTTCATCTTCCTCCGGAAACCGGTTTACCGCTTTACCGACAAACTCAAACGCCGCTACCTGCGGAGATACGCCGGGATCCATAAAAATACCGACAAGTTCGTGGCGCTTTGTCCGGAATACTACCTGCAATTGTATCAATCGCTGAAAAAATTCAATCCGGACCTGAGCAAATTCGCAGCCATCGCCAATCCGGTGCTGCCCGCACAGGAGCCCACCGCCTGTCCGAAAGAAAAAACAGTCCTCTATGTGGGAAGATTCTCCTATTGCGACAAGCGCGTAGACCGGCTTCTGAGGATCTGGAAGATCGTGGAGAAAAACGCCCCAGACTGGCGGCTGATTCTGGTGGGCGGCGGCAGCGAGGAGGCCAACCTGCGGAAACTGGCGGCAAAGCTCCGGTTGAAACGGGTCGAATTCGCCGGATATCAGACGGATACCGCTCCATTTTATCGCCGGGCCTCGTTCGTCTGCCTGACCTCCGCATTCGAAGGATTCGGCATGTGCCTGGTCGAGGCCCAGCAATACGGGGCTATTCCGGTCTCTTTCGACTCCTATGCGGCCGTGCGTGAAATCACGGAAAACGGAGAGGCCGGCATACTCGTTCCGCCATTCAGCATCCGCAAGTATGCCCAAGCGCTGCTCCGGGCCTTCGCGGATGAAAAGGGGCAGGAACAAATGCGCCAGACGTGTTATCAGGCGGCCGCACGCTATGAATTGAAAATGATCGGGGAACAGTGGCTCCGCCTCTTCCGGGAGCTGGATTCCGACAACAAGCCGAATCCCGAAAAAAAAGCCCCGGCAGCCAATTGAAATAGCGCCGGAGCAACCCTCGCCTCAGGCCGGCCCCCCAAAAAAACGGAGCGGTCTGTTCGCCTTAGAACCGGGACGTCCCTCATTCAGCGTTGCCCCTCGCCTCATCAGGCCGGGGCGCCCTTTATTCCAACGTTGCCCCTCGCCTCTGAGCCGGAGCATCCTTTATTCAGTGTGCCCCCTGCCTCAGGCCGGAACGCCCTTTATTTCAGCGTTGCCCCTCGCCTCTGAGCCGGAGATCCTTTATTCAGTGTGCCCCTCGCCTCAGGCCGGAACGCCCTTTATTCCAACGTTGCCCCCTCGCCTCAGAAGCGGTGAACCGCCCGCACGAGGAACTTGTTGTATTTCGGAATCTCAACCACGTAGGGCGGTTCGATGTTCATATGCGAAGTCTGGGCACTCTTCTCGTCCAGTTCCGTCGAGGAGAAGTAGTAGACCATCCGGTCCATCCGCTCGCCGCCGGCATCCTTCAGCGCCCCGTTGAACTTGTTCCGGGCCTGACGGTCGTTGCGCATCCGCGTACCGCCGTTGTAGTTGTGACCGATGGTCAGCAGCTCGTCGATCGCCGGGAGGTACCAGCCCTCACCCTTGTCGCGGCACCACTTGAAGGCCGGAAAATCATCCCACGAAAGACCATTCGCCTCGATATAGCGCGCCACCTTCTCCATGTTGTCCCGGCCGTCGGTACGGTTGTCGGCCCCCACGACCCGCAGGTCCGGTTTGCGGAACTCGCTCCAGTGAAGGTAGATTTCATCCAGCGAAATCACCAGCCCGTGGCGCTTGTCCTCCGAAAGCTGGCACACGACGCCCTTCACGCCGTCCCGGTCGTAAAGCTCCCCGATCTCGTACTCCTTGAGCACGTACTGTCCGCCGGGAGTCTGCGACATCGCCTCCGAAGCGGCAGGGGTCGCCGGAGTTGCCGGGGTTGCCGGAGTGAGCGGCGTTGCGGGAATGCTCCGCGTATAGTATTCCGTCTCGCCGTTGGCGTAGCGGATATAGTGGATCTCGACCACGGGAAGCACGTAGGTCGGGCCCTCCGGATTGGAAAAGCGCTTGTAGCGCACGTTCTCCGGGGTGATCTCGATCACCTTGGCTTCGACCTTCGTCGAGTCGGTCTTGACGATCAAGTCCTGAGCGGCGGCCGTGAAGACCCCGCAAAAGGCTGCAAGCAGCAACATCAAACTTCTTTTCATCTTCTTTCAGAAAGGGTTTGTCGCAAAGATAACGCTTTTCCAAACATTCTTGTTATCTTTGTCCCGAGATAAATTTTCGGATATGGCATTTTTCGATATTTTCCGCAAAAAACAGCAGGAGGCTCCCGTCTCCGAAGAACAGGCGCAACAACAGCAGCAGGAGTTGAACGCCGGACTGGAGAAGACCAAAACCGGGCTCTTCTCGAAACTCGCGCGCGCCGTTGCCGGACGCTCCACGGTCGATGCCGACGTACTCGATGATCTGGAAGAGGTGCTCATCACTTCGGACGTCGGGGTCGAGACCACCGTGAAGATCATCCGCCGCATCGAGGAGCGCGTGGCCCGCGACAAATACATGAACACCTCCGAGCTGCAGTCGATTCTGCGCGAGGAGATCGCCGACCTGCTCGAACAGGCCCACGGATCCGCAGCGCATTTCGGGCTGGACGCCCGCGAAGGAGAACCCTACGTGGTGATGGTTGTCGGCGTGAACGGCGCCGGGAAGACCACCACGATCGGGAAACTCGCCGCACAGCTCACGAAGGCCGGACGGAAGGTCTGGATCGGAGCCGCCGATACGTTCCGCGCCGCGGCGATCGACCAGCTGCAGGTCTGGGCCGACCGTGCCGGGGCCACGATGATCCGCCAGCAGATGGGCTCCGACCCCGCCTCGGTGGCCTTCGACACGCTGACCTCGGCCAAGGCCAACGGCGCGGATGTCGTACTGATCGACACCGCCGGGCGCCTGCACAACAAGATCAACCTGATGAACGAGCTGACGAAGATCCGCAACGTCATGTCGAAGGTGATTCCGGGGGCGCCCCACGAGGTAATGCTTGTGCTGGACGGCTCGACCGGCCAGAACGCCTTCGAGCAGGCCCGGCAGTTCACGCAGGCCACGCAGGTCACCTCGCTGACGATCACGAAGCTCGACGGCACGGCCAAGGGCGGCGTGGTGATCGGCATCAGCGACCAGTTCCACATTCCGGTGCGCTACATCGGCATCGGCGAGGGGATCGACCAGCTGCGGATTTTCGACCGCCGGGAATTCGTAAACGCCCTGTTCGGAGATGAAAAAGATTAACGTCATCACGCTCGGCTGCTCGAAGAACACCGTCGACAGCGAGCACCTCATGGCCCGGCTGGCGGCGGCCGGATACGAAGTCCGCTTCGACAGCGACCGCACCGACGCCAAGGTGGTCGTCATCAACACCTGCGGATTCATCGGCGACGCCAAGCAGGAGTCCGTGGAGATGATCCTCCGCGCCGCCGAAGCCAAGAAGGCCGGAAAGATCGAACGCCTGTTCGTCATCGGCTGCCTCTCGGAGCGTTATGCCGACGACCTGCGCTCGGAGATCCCCGAAGTCGACGAATACTTCGGGGCCCGCACCTGGGACGGCATTGTCCGGGCCCTCGGGGCCTCGGAAGACCCCGCGCTGGAGACCGAACGCCACCTCACGACCCCGAAGCACTACGCCTACCTGAAGATCTCCGAGGGCTGCAACTGGAAGTGCGGCTACTGCGCCATTCCGCTCATCCGCGGGCCGCACGTCTCGGTGCCCATGGAGGTGCTGGAGGAGGAGGCCCGCAAACTGGCCGCGCAGGGCGTCCGCGAGCTGATCGTCATCGCGCAGGACACCACCTACTACGGGCTCGACCTTTACGGGAAACGGATGATCGCCGAATTGCTGCGCCGCCTGTGCCGCATCGACGGAATCGAGTGGATCCGCCTCCACTACGCCTATCCGGCGGCGTTCCCCGGGGAGCTCATCGAAGTGATGGCCTCCGAGCCCAAGATCTGCAAATACCTCGACATCCCCTTCCAGCACATCTCCGACGCCCAGCTCACGGCCATGCTGCGCCGCCACACCAAGGCCGAAGCCCTGGAGCTGATCCGGCGTCTGCGGGAGGCGATCCCCGACCTGGCCCTGCGCACCACCCTGCTGGTCGGCTACCCCGGGGAGACCGAGGCCGATTTCGAAGAGCTGCTCGACTTCGTGCGTGAGGTGCGTTTCGAGCGGCTCGGCGTATTCCCCTACTCCGAGGAGGAGGGAACCTATTCCGCCCGCGAACTCCGCGACGACGTTCCCGAGGAGATCAAGCAGCAGCGCGTGGACCGCATCATGGCCCTGCAGAACGAAATCTCGCTCGAAAACAACCGCCGGCGTGTGGGACGCATCGAGCGCGTGCTGATCGACTCCCGGCAGGGCGACTGGTATGTCGGACGCACGCAATACGACTCTCCGGAAGTCGATCAGGAGATTCTCGTCCCGGCCGATGGGAAAAGGCTCCGAAAAGGACATTTTTACGACATAAAGGTAGTACAGGCCGAAGATTACGACCTCTACGGGGAGCCCTTTGCAAAATAATTTGTTTTTTTCTCCTTTTTTTTCTACCTTTGAAAAGCGAAACGGACCTTTCCGAAACCGATGGCCGAAAAAAGTGTGATAACGAACATCGAAGCCCGTGTCAGGCAGTTGATTGACGACCACAAAAGGCTGTCGAAGATCTGTGACGATCTCGCCGCACAACGGGACGCCTGGCGCTCCGAAAAACGGACGCTCGAAGAACGGATCAAGGAGCTGGAGGCCGAAGTGGCCCGAATGCAGCTCGCGGAAGGACTCGCGGGAGGCGGAACCAACCGCGAAAAGGCAAGAGCACGTGTTAACCGGCTGATGCGGGAGGTAGACAAGTGCATCGCTTTGCTGGGACAGACGTCGGTAAACCCCGAAACCGACAACCTCCCGGAATGACGGTTCCGACAGGATGCTGGATGTGACGGTCGGTGTAAACGAAAAAAAGAAAATGTCGAAAAAACAGGCGATAACCCTCAAGATAGCCGGTAAAAGCTATCCATTCAATATCGAAAGCGGAAAGGAAGAGGTCTATCGACTGGCTGAACGGGAGGTGAACAGCTATCTCGTGCTGATAAAACAACAGAATATCAAAGGCTGGGGAGATCAGGATTATCTCGCAATGGCAGCCCTGAAATTCGCAATTGCAAATGTCGCCATGCGGCAGAGCAGAGAGGTCGACAACGAAGACCTCAACAAACTGGAAAAAATCGGCACCGAAATAGACTCATACCTCAACACCCTGAAACCCTGAGAGGGGAGGGGCGAGAGAGACGAGAGGGAGAGATGGGGAGAGAAGAGAGAGATGAGGAGAGAGAGATGGGGAAAGAAGAGAGAGGAATAGGGAGAGAAGAGAGAGAAATGGGGAGAGAAGAGAGAGAAATGGGGAGAGAAGAGAGAGAAATGGGGAGGGAGAGGAGAAGAGAGACGCCGCGAGAAAGAGACGAAAGAGGAGGAGAGAGAAGGGAAAAGTAAAAGAGGAAGAGGAAGAGAGGAAGAGAGGAAGAGGAGAGAAGGAAGCGAAAAAGAGGGGAGAGGGAACTGTTACGAAAAGGAAACCGAAGGCCGAAGGAGCCGAAATCCGGAAGCCCGACGACAAGATAGCTCAGGTGCCGAAAACACCGGACTGTTCCGAAACAAACTGCGTTCTTATACATACGTCAGAATCTACCCGCATAGATTCCTTAAAGCTTTGCGAAACTGAACACTTTTTAAATTGGGGTAACTCACGATGCTTCAAAATCAGGCCTTACTACCCGATTGGGGAGTGCGTTACGGCGCACCGTTGGAAGATTGCGATTGTCGGAGCCCCCACACATGACTGATCTGCAGATTCGTCAAACAAGAATAAGGAAGACTATGCGGTTTTTTATTTGAACACTCTAAACACCTGTTTAATAATTAAAAACACGTAAAGTACAATGTATATCACCATTTTGGCAGCATGTATCTCCGCGGTGGTCGCCATTGCAGTTTACGCCGTCGTTACCAACTTCGTGGTCAAGAATACCATCCGCAAACGACGCGAAACTGCACTCAAGGAGGCCGAAGCCGAAGCCGAGATGATCAAGAAGGAGAGAATCCTCCAGGCCAAGGAGAAGTTTATCCAACTGAAAAGCGAACACGACCGGCAGGTCAACGAACGGAATCAGAAACTCGCACAGAGCGAACAACGCGCCAAACAGCTCGAACAGAACCTCCAGAACAAGGAGCGCGACCTGGAAAACAAACTCCGGGAAAACGACCGGCTCAAGGAGCAGATGCAGAACCAGATGCAGCTCATCGAGCACAAGAAGGAGGAGATCGACCAGGTGCGCCGCGAACAGAACGTCCGCCTCGAACAGATCTCCGGGATGAGCGCCGAGGAGGCCAAGAACATCCTCATGGAGAACATGAAGGCCGAAGCCAAGACCGAAGCCGCCGCCTACATCAACGAAACCATCGAGGAGGCCAAGATGACCGCCACGAAAGAGGCCAAACGAATCATCGTAGCCTCGATCCAGCGTGTCGCAACCGAAACCGCCATCGAGAATGCCGTCACGGTCTTCAACATCGAGAGCGATGAGGTTAAGGGCCGCATCATCGGACGCGAAGGCCGCAACATCCGGGCCCTGGAGGCCGCAACCGGCATCGAGATCATCGTCGACGATACCCCCGAAGCGATCATCCTCTCGGGATTCGACCCCGTGCGCCGCGAAATCGCACGTCTTGCACTCCACCAGCTCGTCACCGACGGCCGCATCCACCCCGCACGCATCGAGGAGGTCGTGGCAAAGGTCCAGAAGCAGATCGAGGAGGAGATCGTCGAGGTCGGGAAACGCACGGCCATCGACCTCGGAATCCACGGGCTCCATCCCGAAATGATCCGGCTCATCGGTAAGATGAAGTACCGTTCGTCCTACGGTCAGAACCTGCTCCAGCACGCCCGCGAAACCGCGAACCTCGCAGGAATCATGGCGGCCGAGCTGGGGCTCAACCCCAAGATCGCACGTCGTGCCGGACTGCTGCACGACATCGGCAAGGTGCCCGACGACGAACCCGAACTCCCGCACGCCATCATCGGCATGAAACTCGCCGAGAAGTACAAGGAGAAGGCCGAAGTCTGCAACGCCATCGGCGCCCACCACGACGAGGTGGAGATGACATCGCTCATCGCGCCGATCATCCAGGTTTGCGACGCCATCTCCGGCGCACGCCCGGGAGCACGCCGCGAGGTCGTCGAGAGCTACATCAAGCGGCTCAAGGAGATGGAGGACATTGCACTCTCCTACCCCGGTGTCGTAAAGACCTACGCCATCCAGGCGGGCCGCGAGCTGCGTGTGATTGTCGGAGCCGACAAGCTCTCGGATCAGGAGTCGGAGGGACTTTCGCACGATATCGCCAAGAAGATCCAGGACGAGATGACCTACCCCGGACAGGTGAAGATCACCGTCATCCGCGAAACCCGCGCCGTGGCCTACGCCAAGTAGGCACCGGAGGGGCCGTACAAACGGGGGGGGTGGAAAAAACGCAATTCCCCCGCATGAAAAATCCTTCGGAAATCTCCGGAGGATTTTTCGTAAAGGAGGCAGCCCCGGGACAGGACCCCATACCGCACCGCAAAAGCCATGAAAAACGCACAACCGCTGAATCCCGAACTCACAAGCTACATCGAACAGCGAATCCTCCCCCGCTACCGGGAGTTCGACCGCGCACACGACGTGGAACACGCCCGCACGGTGATCCGCCGCAGCCTCGAACTCGCCGAGGCTCACGACGTCGATGCCGATATGGTCTATGCGATTGCAGCCTACCACGATACCGGACTGGTCAACGGACGCGAAAACCACCACCTCGATGCCGGGCGCATCCTCGCTGCAGACCGAGAACTGCGCCGTTGGTTCTCGGAGGAGCAGATCCAGACGATGCGCGAGGCGGTGGAGGACCATCGCGCTTCGTCGAAACACGCCCCGCGGTCGATCTACGGACGCATCGTCGCCGAAGCCGACCGGCTGATCGACCCGGCGACAATCATCCGGCGCACGGTCCAGTACGGCGTGGCCCACTGCCCCGAACTCGACCGCGAGGGGCACTTCGCCCGCTGCCTCGAACACCTCCGGGACAAATATGCCGAAGGCGGCTACCTGAAACTCTGGATTCCCGAATCGGAGAACGCCCGCCGACTGGAAGCGTTGCGTGAGGTAATCCGCGATCCGAAACTGATCCGCAAGGCGTTCGACGAAGCATTCGATGCCGAGACCGCGAAAACGCCCCTTCCGGAGCCTGAAAAACAATAGCGACCGCACCGAGCTGCCTGCAAGGCCGCCCGTCATCACGCGGCCAAACACGAAAACCCCGGTCCTTGTGCGGAACCGGGGTTTTTCACGTTCGGAGAGGGAACGCCCTGCTACTCCGTGTCGTGCGGGAAGTACTTCATGTACTGCACACGCTGGTAGAACTCCCCTTCCGAGGAGCCGTAGTCCATCCGCCCGCAGAACGACGACAGCGTATCGAAACCGTGACGTGCAGCCCACTCGTCGATGAACGACCCGATCTGGCCGATCACCTCGTAACCGTGCTTGTGGATCGCCGTGCAGACCTGAACCGCCGAAGCCCCGCAAAGCAAAGCCTTGACCGCCGCAGCGCCGTCGTGTACACCCGTCGATACCGAAATGTCCAGTTGAGGCAGCGCGTGCGAGCACAGGGCCGTACTGCGCAGCACGTGGCGCAACTCCGTCGGCTGGCTGAACGGATCCGCAGGCTGGAAGGTCATTTTCTCGATGTCGATGTCGGGTTCGAAGAAGCGGTTGAACAGCACAACGCCCTTCGCACCGCGGGCCAGCAGCGTGTCGCACGTCGACAGTACGTTCGTCAGGCGCATCGGCAGCTTCACCGAGACCGGGATCGTCACCGCCGCACAAACCTTGCGAACGATGTCCGCATAGTGCTGCTCGATCTCGGCGGCCGACGCATGGCGGTCGGTCGGCAGCAGGAAGATATTCAGTTCCAGAGCCGCAGCCCCGGCAGCCTGCATCGACGTCGCATAGTCGATCCACGCATCGCCCGAACCCACGCAGTTGATGCTGCCGATCACCGGAATGCCCGTCTTGGCGGCATCCTTCACGAGCTGCAGCAGTTCGGCCTTATAGGCGTCGCCCAGGTAGCGTTCGAGGTACTCCCCGGCGTCGCCGTAGCCCTCCATCTTGTCCAGCGAGGCCGCCTGGCGGTAGATCTGCTCCTCGAAGATCGATTTCAGCACCACGGCGCCCGCTCCCGCGCGGACGCACGACTCGATATGCGCCATGTTCGACGTGTAGGGCGAACTGCTCACAATCACGGGACTCGACAGTTGAAGTCCCAAATATTCCGTTTTCATGATTTTCCGTATTTGGTTCGTTAGACAAAAGGTATCTTGACCACTTCGGCCTTCACGGGCTTCTCGCGGATGATGACCGCAACCTCCGTACCGGGTTTTGCATAGGCCGTCTCGACGTAGCCCAGCGCCACACCCACCTTCAGGCACGGGGACATCGTACCCGACGTCACGTGGCCGATCTCCCGGCCGTCCGCAGCCGCCAGCTTGTAGCCGTGGCGCGGAATGCCACGCTCGACCATCTTCAGCCCGACGAGTTTATGCGTCACGCCCTCGGCCTTCTGCCGCTCCAGCAGCTCCCGGTCGATGAAATTCTTCCCTTCGGCGAACTTCGTGATCCAACCCAGGCCCGCCTCCAGCGGCGAGGTCGTGTCGTCGATGTCGTTGCCGTAGAGGCAGAAGCCCTTCTCCAGACGCAGCGTATCACGAGCCCCGAGTCCGATGTTTTTCAGTCCGTATTCGGCCCCGGCCTCCCAGAGCGCCTTCCAGAGCTTCGCGCCGTCCTCGTTGGCCACATAGATCTCGCACCCCCCGGCGCCCGTATAGCCCGTGATCGAGAGAATCGCCCGGCAACCGGCCACCTCCATCTTTTTAAAGGTATAGTACTCCATCTCCTCGACCGGCTCCGCGCACATCTTCTGCACGATCTTCATCGCCAGCGGCCCCTGTACGGCCAACTGGCAGATCTCGTCCGAAGCGTTGTAGAGCTCCTTGCCCGGACCCGCCTCCATGCCGAACTCCTCGCGGCCCACGGCGCAGATATGCGCCCAGTCCTTGTCGATGTTCGCGGCGTTGACGCACAGCATGTAGGTCTCGGCGTCGATCCGGTAGACCAGGATGTCATCCACGATCCCCCCGCGGCCGTTCGGCATACACGAATACTGCACCTTCCCGTCGTAGAGTTTCGCCACGTCGTTCGTCGTGATGCGCTGCAGCAGCGCCTCGGCCTGCGGGCCCTTGACCCAGATCTCGCCCATGTGGCTCACGTCGAACACCCCGGCGCCCTGGCGCACGGTCAGGTGTTCGTCGGTGATGCCCGTGAACTCGATGGGCATGTTGTAACCCGCGAATTCGGCCATCCTGGCCCCCGCGGCAATGTGATAATCGGTAAATACGGTGGTTTTCATATAGGTGGTTTGGTTTTACTCGCGGCGTTTCACGCCCAGGCGCGGGCAGCGGTGGAACTCCTTCGTGCGGTCGAACAGGTAACGGTAGGTCGTATGCACCTTGTGGCGCGTCGCGCAGACGTAGGTCTCGATCATGCGGTTCATCACCGGGTTGAAGTCCCCGATCCACGCCAGCTCCATCGTCTTGTAGGGGTTCTTCGTCAGCTCCAGGAACTCGTAGTATTTCACCATGATCGCCGACTCCACGCCCTTGCCGTGGAACTCCGGCGTAATGCCGAAGATGATGCCGAAGATCCGGTCGCACGACTTGCGCACCTTCAGGTCCCACATCAGCCGCAGCTTCTGCCACAGCCCGAACTTGCCGTTGAACTTCCCGATCAGCCGGTTCAGGTCCGGAACCGTGATGAAGAAGCCGATCGGCTCGTCGTTGAAATAGGCGAAGAAGATGATATGCGGATCGATGATCGGCTTCATCTCGCGGACCATCTCCAAAGCCTCCTCCTGCGACATCGGACGAACGCCCGAGAACAGGGCCCACGCCTTGTTGTAGATCACCCGGAAGCTCTCGGCGGCCTCCTCCAGATTCTTCATGTCGATGTTCTCGACCCGGTAGCCCGGAACCGTATAGAGCCGTTCCGCCCGCGCGAAGATCTGCTTGTTCGCCTCCGAATTGTTCACCCGCCAGATGAAACTGTGCTGGTTGAAGTAGTTCTGGAAGCCGTAGTTTTCGAACAACTCCTTGTAGTAGGGCGGGTTGTAGGGGTTTTTGTAGAGCGGCTGGAACTCGTAGCCCTCGACCAGAAGGCCCCACCAGTCGCGCCGCTGCCCGAAGTTGATCGGACCGTCCATCGCCTCCATGCCCCGGCTCGCCAGCCACATCCGTGCGGCGTCGAACAGCATGTCGGCCACCGCCTGGTCCTCGATCGACTCGAAGAAGCCGCAGCCGCCCGTCGGCTGCTCCTCGATGGCGGCCTTTTCGCGGTTGTAGAACGCCGCAATGCGCCCCACGACCTCGCCCGAAGCATCCCGGACCACCCAGCGGATCGCTTCGCCGTCGGCGAACAGCTCGTTCCGCGCCGGGTCGAAGACCTCCAGCACATCCTGGTCCAGCGGGCAGACCCAGTTCCGGTTGCCCTTGTAGATCCGTTTCGGAAGGTTCAGCCACTCCCGCTCCACGGCCGGCGTCGTCACCTCCTGCAACGTATATTTTCCCTGATTCATGTTTCTGCGGTTATTTTCAACGTTTCCAACATCCAAAGGTAACAATTTTTTCCTTATTTTTGTTCATCTATCAAATTTCGAATCCGAATGAACAAAAGCCTCGAACAGTACATGCCCGACGGGAGCAAACTCCCCTACCGCTTCATGAAATACCGGATCCACAAGATCCTCCTCGTCTGCTGCAGCTACGACGGATACATCCTCGAAGAGGACGGACACATCGAATCCCAGATCAATCAGGAGTATATCGACCTCAACATGTCGAACCCACCGTCGCTCACCCGCGTGAGCTCCACGGCCGAAGCCCTCGAAGCCCTGCGCGAAGACGACTCCTACGACTTCATCCTCACGATGTACAACGTCGGAGAACCCGACGTCTTCGCTTTCGCACGCATCGTCAAGGAGCGCCATCCCAACATCCCCGTCGCGCTGCTCACCTCCTTCTCCAAGGACATCTACCGCCGCATCGAGGAGCAGGACCATTCGGGACTCGACTACATCTTCTCCTGGCACGGAAACACAGACCTGATCATCGGTATCATCAAGCTCATCGAGGACAAGATGAATGCCGACGAGGATATTCTCGAAGGGGGCGTGCAGGCCATCCTCCTGGTCGAAGACTCCATCCGCTTCTACTCGACCTACCTGCCCGAGCTCTACAAGCTCATCCTCCTCCAGAACACCGAGTTCCTCAAGGATGCCTTCAACGAACAGCAGCAGGTCCTCCGCAAACGCGCCCGGCCCAAGATCCTCCTGGCACGCAGCTACGACGAGGCGACGGAGCTTTACGACCGCTACAGCAAAAACCTCCTCGGCGTGATCTCCGACGTGGGGTTTGTCCTCCACCGCAACGACCCCTCGGATACCGAAAAACTCGACGCCGGAATCGACCTCTGCCGGCGCATCAAGCAGGACAACCCCCTGATGCCCGTCCTGCTGCAGTCCTCCCAGACCTCCTTCGAGGAGCAGGCCCGCGAACTCGGAGCCGGATTCATCGCCAAAAACTCCAAAACGCTCCTCTCTCAACTGAGCGAGTACATCGCCAAGGAGTTCGCATTCGGCGACTTCGTCTTCGAGGACCCCGAAACCGGCGCCGAAATCGGACGCGCCAAGGACCTCACCCAGATGCAGCAGATGATCGCCACGATCCCCGACGAGGCCTTCGAATACCATACCTCGCAGAACCACCTCTCCAAGTGGCTCTATTCGCGCGGCCTCTTTCCCCTGGCCGCCTCCATCCGCCAGTACAACAAAAGCCACTTCTCCTCGGTCGAGGAGCACCGCCGCGTCCTCGTGAACCTCATCCGCGACTACCGAACCCTGCTCGGACAGGGCGTCGTCGCGCGTTTCGACCCCGAAACCTACTCCGATGCCGTGGCTTTCGCCCGCATCGGCGAAGGCTCGCTCGGCGGAAAGGCCCGCGGTCTGGCCTTCATGAACTCCATGCTCATGAAGCACCGCCAGTACGACAAACACGACAACGTCCGCATCATGATCCCCCGTTCGGTGGTCATCGCTACGGAGTACTTCGACGAGTTCATCCGCCGCAACGGACTCCAGTACATCATCTCCCAGGAGTTCTCCGACGAGGAGATCCTCTCGGAATTCGTCACCTCGACCATGCCGCAACGCCTCCAGGAGGAGCTCAAGGCATACATCCGGACCGTCCACACCCCCCTGGCCGTGCGATCCTCCTCGAAACTCGAAGACTCACACTACCAGCCCTTCGCCGGGATCTACTCCACCTACATGATCCCCTACACCGACAACGAGGACCAGATGCTGCGCCTGCTCCTGCGCGCCGTCAAAAGCGTCTACGCTTCGGTCTACTTCGCCGCGTCGAGGGCCTACATCACCACCTCGCAGAACCTCATCTCCGAAGAGAAGATGGCCGTCATCATCCAGGAGGTCTGCGGTACGGAGCAGAACGGGCTCTGGTTCCCCACCTGCTCCGGAGTCGCCCGGTCGATCAACTACTATCCCATCGGCGACGAACACGCCTCGGACGGCGTCTGCAACGTCGCCATGGGACTCGGAAAACTCGTCGTCGACGGCGGGCGCACCCTCCGCTTCTCGCCCCGATACCCGCAGAAGGTCCTCCAGACCTCAACCCCCGAGCTGGCCCTGAGCGACACCCAGACCGAGGTCCTCGCCCTGAGCCTCCGACCCGAGGAGTTCCGGACCTCGATCGACGACGCCGTAAACCTGCGCAAACTATCCCTGCGCGAAATCGCCGATTTCCGAAACTCGAAATTCGTCTGCTCGGTCTGGGACCGCGAAAACGAGCGCATCTCCGACAGTCCCTTCGACCGCGGGCGGAAGGTCATCACGTTCAACAACATCCTCAAGTACAACACCTTCCCCCTCGCCGAAATCATTTCGGACATCCTCCGCATGGGCGCCGAGGAGATGCGTTGCCCCGTCGAGGTGGAGTTCGCCGTCAACATGGACGTCGCACCCGGACGCAAGCAGATCTTCAACCTCCTCCAGATCCGACCCATCATCGACAACCAGGACAACCGCGCCATCGACTGGTCCGCCGAAGACCCCGGACAGGCCCTGATCTACGGCGAACAGGCCCTCGGAATCGGCATGATGGCCGATCTCGCGGACATCATCTACGTCAAGAACGACGCCTTCGACTCGCTTTCCACCGAGAAAATCGCCGCGGAACTCCTTACGCTCAACAACCGGATGCGCGACGAGGGGCGTTCGTACATCCTCGTCGGACCCGGACGCTGGGGATCCTCCGATCCCTTCCTCGGCGTGCCCGTCAAGTGGAACCACATCTCCGAGGCGAAGGTCATCGTCGAGTGCGGCATCGAAAAGTTCGAGGTCGAACCCTCCCAGGGTACCCACTTCTTCCAGAACGTCACCTCGCTCGGCGTCGGGTATCTGACCATCAGCCCCTTCCGCGGCGACGGAATCTTCCGCGAAGAGCGACTCGACGCCATGCCCGCCCATTACGACGGAACCTATTTGCGGCAGGTGCGATTCGAGCGGCCCCTCTGGGTCTGCATCGACGGACGCTCCAACCGGGGAATGATTCGGGAAAATACCGAAGAATGAAAAATTTTCTGAAATTTTCCCGAAAAAAGTTACAATCCATAATAAATATTGTTATATTTGTAACAAAAGAACACCAAACCTAAAAACTTCTGTGCTATGAACGTTAACAAAATCATGACCGACCTCGAACGCAAGCACCCCGGTGAGAGCGAATACCTCCAGGCCGTGCGCGAAGTGCTGATGACCGTCGAAGGCGCCTACAACCAGCACCCCGAATTCGAGGCCAACCGCATCGCGGAGCGGATCGTCGAACCCGACCGCATCTTTACGTTCAAAGTCGTATGGGTAGACGACAAGGGCGAAGTACAGACCAACATCGGCTACCGTGTCCAGTTCAACAACGCCATCGGCCCCTACAAGGGCGGTCTGCGTTTCCACCCCTCCGTAAACCTCTCGATCCTCAAGTTCCTCGGCTTCGAGCAGATCTTCAAGAACGCCCTCACCACGCTCCCCATGGGCGGCGCCAAGGGCGGCTCGGACTTCAACCCCAAAGGCAAGTCCGACCGCGAAGTCATGCGCTTCTGCCAGGCCTTCATGACCGAACTCTGGCGGCACATCGGTCCCGAAACCGACGTCCCGGCCGGTGATATCGGCGTCGGAGGCCGCGAAATCGGATTCCTCTACGGCATGTACCGCAAACTCGCCCAGGAGAATACCGGCGTACTGACCGGAAAGGGCATGACCTACGGCGGTTCGCTGATCCGCCCCGAGGCCACCGGTTTCGGCGCCGTCTACTTCCTGCGCCAGATGCTCGAAAAGGCCGGCATGGACATCAAGGGCCAGACCATCGCCATCTCCGGATTCGGAAACGTCGCCTGGGGCGCCGCAACCAAGGCTACGGAACTCGGCGCCAAGGTCGTCACGATCTCCGGACCCGACGGATACGTCTATGACGAAGAGGGCCTCAATGCCGAAAAGATCGCCTACATGCTCGAACTCCGCGCCTCGAACAACGACGTCGTAGAGCCCTATGTCGAGAAATTCCCCAATGCGAAGTTCTTCCCCGGCCGCAAACCCTGGGAGGTCAAGGTCGACATCGCCATGCCGTGCGCCACGCAGAACGAGCTCGACGGCGAGGATGCCAAGAAACTGTTGGCCAACGGCGTGAAAATCGTGGCCGAGGTTTCGAACATGGGCTGCCGCCCCGAGGCCATCGACGCCTTCATCGCCGCCAGGATCCCCTACGGACCCGGCAAGGCCGTGAATGCCGGCGGCGTGGCCACCTCGGGACTCGAAATGACCCAGAACGCCCAGAAGCTCAACTGGACGGCCGAAGAGGTCGATGCCAAACTGCACCAGATCATGTCGTCGATCCACCACGCCTGCCTGGAGTACGGCACCGAGGCCGACGGATACATCAACTACATGAAGGGCGCCAACATCGCCGGATTCATGAAGGTCGCCAAGTCGATGGTCGAGCAGGGAATCCTGTAACGATCGATGGGCAAAAACCGGAGGCCGTTCGGATTACCGAACGGCCTTTTTCGTACATACCGTTCAAAATCAGCCCGATATCGCAAAACGTTCGTGGTGGAAAAACGCGGATTCGTGATCAAATCCCCAGGGTCGGTTGAATTTATTTGCCGCGGCTGCCGCAGCCCGTTATCTTTGCCGTCAAATGACAATGACAAACATGAAAACCATGAAAACCATGAAAAAGTTCACCAACAGTCTGGCCGCCGTAGCGCTGGCCTGCCTCGCTCTGGTCTCAACGGCCTGCGACAAGGATGACAATGACGATGACAAAGGCTCTGCCCTGACCCTTCAGGAGATGGTGGGAACCTACTCCGGGACCTTCGATTTCACCCCCTCACCCAGCAGCATCAATCCCGACCCGCAGCCCGAAACCGGAATTGCCGTCTCGTTCGAGGTAACCAACCAGGGCACCGTACACTTCCCCGAGTTCCCGGCGGCCACCCTTGTCAAGGCACTGCTCGGCGATCAGGCGGCCTCATCACTCATCCCTCTGCTGGGCACAATCAGTTACGACGCCACGATCGGCACGCCGACGGCCGACGACTCGAAACTCTCGGCTGCACTGACCACACCCCAACTGAAGATCAGCATTCCTTCTATGCCCGTCCTGATCACGATCGAGGCTCCCGATCAGCTCACCTACACGAAAGAGGGTGAAATAAAGTTCACGCTCAAGACCGTCAAATGCCAGTTGGGCGAGGGCGAATCGGCCGGTGAGCCGTCCGATCTGGTCAACACGCTGGAATTCTCGGCCCAAAAGCAATAATCCGCGTCAGAGCGGGCCTTTCCCGCTCCGGACCAAAGCCAGGCCACGCATCATCGGTCAACAGGAAAAGGCCTGGCCGTCGGCCGCAAGCGAAAACGGCTGTCCGATTTCGGACAGCCGTTTTTTTGCTCCATTTGGCAGGAAGTATGCCCCCAAAAACCGGATCGGTTGCAATTGACAAAAATTTTCCCGATACCCGGATCAAATCACCCGCTCCGAACACAGCGAGTGCGCATCTCCCAGCAAGCAACAAAACGAATCGCCACACACAAAAAGGGGCCGACACTCCGTCAGCCCGGAAATCGCCCCGCAGCCGCCCACAAAAAAAGCCGACACCCTCACAAGGATGTCGGCTTTCTGATCAAATGTCGATGCCCGACCTTACAGCCGCGCCTTGATCGCTTTGGTAGCCTCCTCGTAACCCGGCTTCTCCAGCAGGGCGAACATGTTCTTCTTGTAGGCCTCCACGCCCGGCTGGTCAAACGGATTCACGCCCAGCAGGTAGCCGCTGATGCCGCACGCCTTCTCGAAGAAGTAGAGTAGCGAACCGATCACCTCCTCCGAAATCTCCGGAATCTCCACACGAAGGTTCGGAACCCCGCCGTCCACGTGGGCCAGTTGCACGCCCAGTTCCGCCATGCGGTTCACCTCCGAAATCCGCTTCCCGGCCAGGTAGTTCAGACCGTCGAGATTTTCCGAATCGGCTTCGATAACCACCTTCGAGGCCGGACGGGCCACCGAGATGATCGTCTCGAACAGCGTCCGCTCACCCTCCTGGATGTACTGGCCCATCGAGTGCAGGTCGGCCGTCAGCGTCACGCTTGCCGGGAAGATGCCCTTGCCCTGCTTGCCTTCGCTCTCGCCGTAGAGCTGCTTCCACCACTCGTTGATATACTGCAGTTTGGGTTCGTAGGAGCCCAGGATCTCGATCTTCTTGCCCGAAGCGTAGAGTGCGTTGCGCACCGTGGCGTAGATTGCCGACGGATTCTCGGCGAAGGGTACCCCCTCGGCCGTCGCCCGCTCCATCTCCTGCGCACCGCGCACCAGAGCGGCAATGTCGACGCCCGCCACGGCCAGCGGCAGCAGACCCACCGGAGTCAGCACCGAATAACGTCCGCCCACATCGTCCGGAATCACGAACGTCGGGTAGCCCTCCTGCGTCGCCAGCGTCTTCAACGCTCCGCGCGCCTTGTCCGTCACGGCCACGATCCGCTCCGCAGCCTCCTTCTTGCCGTAGCGCTTCTCGATCTCCGCCTTGATCAGCCGGAAGGCGATGGCCGGTTCGGTCGTCGTGCCCGATTTCGAGATCACGATCGCCGCAATCGAGTGCTCCTTCACCGCGTCAAGCAGTTCGGCCGTATAGTCCTCCGAAATGTTCTGCCCGGCAAAGAGAACCGTCGGGTTCTTCTGCTCCTTGTGCAGCAGCTTGAACGGATCGCTCATCGCCTCCAGAACCGCTTTCGCACCCAGGTACGAACCCCCGATTCCGATGCAGATCACCACGTCGGCCTTCGCACGAAGCTTTGCCGCCGCGGCGTTGATCGCGGCAATCTCCGAATCCGTGATCGACGACGGGAGGCGCACCCATCCCAGAAAATCATTCCCCGCACCCTTGCCCGAGTGCAGCAACGAATTGGCAGCCTGTGCCTTGGACTCCATCTCGGCGGTAATCTCCACGCCCGCCTTCGAAATGTCTACTTTTACGTTTTTCATATCGTGTCAAATTAGTTTGGTTGTCAGTTCCTGCATCTGTTTGCGCGCCGAAGCCCGCTCGTAAAGAACCCGGTAGACCATCTCCGCAATCGGCATCTCAACCCGGTGCCGGGTGTTGATGTGCCGGATGCAGTCCGCCGCGAAGTACCCCTCGGCCACCATCGTCATCTCGTTCAGCGCGCTTTTCACCGTACACCCGTGGCCGATCAGCAGCCCCAGACGCCGGTTGCGGCTATAGTTCGAGTAGCACGTCACCAGCAGGTCGCCCAGGTAGGCCGAGACCTGCGTGTTGCGCCGGTCCGGATAGCTCTCCTCCAGGAAGCGCGTCATCTCCCCGGCCGAGTTGGCGATCAGCACCGCCAGGAAGTTGTCCCCGTAGCCCAGGCCCACGGCCAGACCCACGGCCAGGGCGTAAATATTCTTCAGAATCGCAGCATATTCAATGCCATAGAGGTCCGTCGAGTAGCTCAGCCGGATATTCCCCCCGGCAAAGCGCGAACCGATCAGACGGGCATTCTCCAGGTCCGTGCAGACCACCGTCAGGTAGGAGAGTTTCCCGCGCGAGACCTCCTCGGCGTGCGAAGGACCCGTAAAAAGCCCCAACTGTTTGTAGGAGAGTTCGTAGTGGTCGTGGATATACTCCACGACCGTCTGGTAGTCGCCCGGAACGATTCCCTTGATGGCCGAAACGATGAATTTGTCCTTCAGCGGCACGGTCAGCGGAGCCAGAAATTCCTTCAGGTAGGCCGACGGTGTGGCCAGGATCACCACCTCCGCATCCCGGACCACGGCATCCAGATCGTCCGACGGCGCTATGACCGACGGATCGAACTCCAGATCGCTCAGGTAACGAGGGTTCCGACCCTCGGTGCGCAGCGACTCCAAAACCTCCGGATTGCGGACGTACCACCCCACCCGGCGCCCGTTGGCCGCAAGAAGGCCCACCAGGGCCGTCGCCCAACTGCCATAGCCGATTACCGCACAGCGCGCATCGGATCCGATTTTATATTCCATACGGAAAGTCTGTTTTACAACAGGAAAAGCAGGGGCTGCGGCAAACGGAAACCAAGGCTTCCGGGCAAGCAGCCGGCGTGCGATTCCTTATTTTATATTTACAAATATAACAAAAAAAGCAGATTATCACGACCTCCCGCCCGGAATTTCACCTTCCAAAATCCCGTTTTTCCGGGCAAACCGCCGCCGCCGAAAAAAAATACACCTTGAAATAGACGTTTTTCCGGGGCTTTTTGCTACCTTTGTCCGGATATGTCGGCTCCCGACGCGCCGAAAACCGACAGAGCCGCGTATGTAATTGGAAAATAACGACTTTACAAAAAAATAGTGTTGGGGTAGTTTTATGGGAATCTTTTCTTTGACTCAAGAGTTGGCCATCGACCTCGGTACGGCCAACACGCTCATCATCTATAACGGAAAGGTCGTCGTCGACGAACCCTCGATCGTCGCCCTCGACGTCCATACCGGAAAACTCGTCGCTATCGGCCAGCAGGCCCGCCAGATGCACGAGAAAACCAATCCGAACATCAAGACCATCCGCCCGCTCAAGGACGGCGTGATCGCAGACTTCAACGCCACGGAACTCATGCTGCGCGGAATGATCAAGAAGGTCAAAACATCCGGAAGCCTCTTCGCTCCCTCGCTGCGCATGGTCATCTGCATCCCCTCGGGATCGACCAACGTCGAGATCCGCGCCGTGCGCGACTCCGCCGAACACGCCGGAGGCCGCGAGGTATACATGATCTACGAACCCATGGCCGCAGCCCTCGGTGCCGGACTCGACGTCGAGGCCCCCGAAGGAAACATGGTCATCGACATCGGCGGCGGTACCTCCGAAATCGCCTGCATCTCGCTCGGCGGAATCGTCTGCTCCGAGTCGATCAACACCGCCGGTGACGTCTTCACGAACGACATCCAGAGCTACGTCCGACAGCAGCACAACATCCGGATCGGTGAACGTACCGCCGAGGCCATCAAGTGCTCGATCGGCGCCGCCGTCTCCGATCTCGAAGAGGAGCCCGAGGATTTCGTCGTGACAGGACCCAACATGCTCACGGCCCTGCCCCAGACCGTTTCGCTCTCCTACAGCGAGATCGCATACGCCCTCGAAAAGTCCCTCTCGAAGATCGACGCCGCGCTGATGAAGGTCCTCGAATCGATGCCCCCCGAACTCTACGCCGACATTGTCAAGAACGGAATCTACCTCGCGGGAGGCGGCGCCCTCATCAAGGGGCTCGACCGCCGGCTCAACGAAAAAACCGGAATCCCGTTCCACATCGCCGAAGACCCCCTGCGCGCCATCGCCCGCGGAACGGGTATCGCCCTGAAGAACATCAACCGGTTCTCGTTCCTCATGCGCTGAGAATCAGAACTCAAATAATTTACTGTACGGATTGCGGGCCTCGGTCCGCAATCTTGAATTAAAGTCAATCCCCCCGCTTTAACCGAAAAACGCCGTGCGCAAGCTGATCGAGTTCGTCCGGAGCATCTATGTCGTCGTGCTCTTCGTGGTGCTGGAAGCCGCAGCCATCGGCTACTATGCACACTCCTCCAGCTATACCCAGGCCCGGCTGCTCGCCCGGTCGAACCAGGTCGCCGGAGGTGTGCACGGTTTCTTCGCCGGGATCCGGCGCTACCTCTTCCTCGGACGCGAAAACCGGCAGTTCGCAGAACACGTCGCACGCCTCGAAGAAAAACTCGCCCAGTACCAGGAGGCCGAAACCGAAGCCCGCCTCGACGCATACCTCCGCGATATCGGCGAATCCAAATACCGGTTCGCAACCGCCGCCGTCGTCGGAAATACCCTCAACCGGATGCAGAACCTCCTGACGCTCAACCGGGGACGCGAAGACGGAATCGAAGAGGAGATGGGCGTATTGGCCCCAGACGGTTCGCTCGTCGGATACGTCGTCGCCTGCACGGACCGGTATGCCGTCGCCATGTCGGTACTCAACACCTCCTTCCGGACCAGCGGGAAAATCGCGCAATCCGAATACTCCGGATCCATCTACTGGGACGGCGCAGATCCCGGAGTCGTGATGCTCGGAGAACTCTCCAAATACGCCGACCCTCAACCCGGACAGGAGGTCGTCACCGCCGGACTCTCCGAATACTTCCCCGCCGATATCCTCATCGGATGGGTCGAAAGCGCACAACTCAACGAAACAAAAACCTCGTATACCGTCCGCGTGCGGCTCGCCGCCGAAATGTCCCGGCTCAACGAGGTCATCCTCGTCGCAGACCGAGACCGATACGAAATCCAGGACCTCCAGCAAAGCGAACAGGTCGAACTTCACTCCCGAGTCAACTGACATGTACCGAACCATTCCATACATCGGGCTATTCGCAGCCGTCGTCCTCCTCCAGGTATTCCTCTTCGACAACCTCTCGATCAGCGTATACCTCAACCCCCTCGTGTATGTCGTCTTCATCGCCCTGCTGCCGCTCGACGCACAGCCCGTCACGGTCCTCGGATCCGGACTCCTGCTCGGAATCACCATGGACTGCGCAATGGGTGCCGCGGGAATCAATACCATCGCTACACTCCCCATTGCCTTCTTCCGGCCCTCGCTCGCCGGAATGATCTGCGGCCGCGAAAACGTCCGGGAAGGCGGAATCCCCGCTCCCGACCGCCTCGGAACCCGAAAATTCTTCCTGTTCCTCCTCACCCTGACGATCATCCACCACGCGATCTTCTTCCTGCTCGAAGCCCTCTCCTGGAGACTGATGCCCCACACGATCCTGAGAATCGTCATCAGCTCCGCCATCTCGGTGGCGTTCGGGTGGATCATCGCACGCATCTTCACCGCAAAAATCTCCGCGCGCGTATGAGGGATTCCGAAAGCTTCCTGAGAATGAGGACCCTGCAGGTCATCGTGATCTTCATCTTCGCGGTGATCATCGCCCGCCTGGGCTACATCCAGCTCTTCGACTCCCGCTACGCCGAACTCGCCGAAGCCAACGTCCTGCGCCACGTCGTGCAGTACCCTCCGCGCGGCGAAGTCTTCGACCGAAACGGAGAGTACCTCGTCCAGAGCCGCGAATGCTACGACCTGATGGTCATCTACCGCGAAATCGACAAACGGGGGTTCGATACCGCCCGCCTCTGCGACGTCGCCGGAATCTCCCGCGAAAAACTCGAACGCGAACTGGCCAATGCCCGGGTCCGCCCGCGGGCCCCCCGCGTCGTGACAAGCTACATCCCCAAGGAGGACAAACTCCGCTTCGACGAGGGCAATTTCCGCGGATTCTACACCGTCTACCGCACCGTCCGGCAGTACCCCCGCAAAATCGGAGGCAACCTCCTCGGGTACGTCAGCGAGGTCAACGACACCTACCTGAAACGACATCCCGAATACAAGGTCGGAGACTACGTGGGCATGAGCGGCGTGGAGTCCGCCTACGAACCCGAACTCCGCGGCACGAAGGGCGTCAAAATCCAGGAGATAGATACCCACGGAGCCATCAAGGGATCCTACATGAACGGTCGTTACGACTCCGTTCCCGAACCCGGAAACTACCTCGTCAGCACGATCGATGCCCGGCTGCAGCTGCTCGGAGAAGAGCTCATGCGCGGAAAGGTCGGGGCCGCCGTCGCCATCGAACCCTCGACCGGCGAAATCCTCATGATGGTCTCCTCGCCCACCTACGACCCCGACGAGCTGGTCGGGCGCGAACGCGGAAACAACTACATGAAGATGCTCTACAACAAGCGCAAGCCGTTGTTCAACCGCGCCGTCAAGGCCAAATACCCCCCGGGATCCACCTTCAAGCTGGTGCAGGGGCTTATCGGGCTGCAGGAGGGCGTGCTCCGGCCCTCGGACCTCCACTCCTGCCACATGGGATATCAGGCCGGACGCCTCAAGATGGCCTGCCACGCGCACGCCTCGCCCCTCGACCTGCGCTTCGCCGTCGCAACCTCCTGCAACGCCTACTTCTGCTACGTCTTCCGCGACATCCTCGACAACCCCAAATACGGAAACGTCAAGGAGGGATTCGACGTCTGGAAGGAGTATGTCGAGAGCTTCGGATTCGGACGCAAACTCGACTCCGACTTCCTCGACGAAGGGAACGGGTACGTCCCCGACCGCGCCTACTACGACCGCCAGTACCGCGGGTCGTGGAACTCCCTCACCATCCTCTCGCTCTCCATCGGGCAGGATGCCCTCGGATGCACGCCCCTGCAGCTGGCCAACCTCGCCTGCATCATCGCAAACCGCGGCTACTACTACATCCCCCACATCGTCAAGAAGATCGAAGGCCGCGACTCGCTCGACCGCCGCTTCTACGAACGACACTACACGAAGGTCGACCCCAAACACTTCGAACCCATCGTCGAAGGCATGTGGCGCGGCGTGAACGTCGGAGGAACCTCCACGATGGCCCGACTCGACGGCTGGGACGTCTGCGGAAAGACCGGTACGGCCGAAAACCCCCGCGGCCGCGACCACTCCACGTTCCTCTCCTTCGCACCGAAGGACAACCCCCGGATCGCCATTTCGGTCTATGTCGAAAACGGAGGATTCGGAGCCTCGGCCGCCCTGCCCATCGCCAGCCTCCTCGAAGAGTACTACCTCACGGACACGATCCGTCGGCCCTACCTGCTGGATCATGTCAAAAACATGCAAATCCACTACCCCGCCTATGACAAGTAACCGGCACAACGGTATTCTCGACGGCGTGGACCGCGGAACCGTCCTCCTCTACGTGCTTATCGTACTGGCCGGATTCGTTTCCATCATCTCCGCCTCCTACGACGACTCCGCAGCGCAGACATTCTCCCTCTCGCACTTCTACATGAAGCAGCTCGTCTGGATCGGAATCGCCTGGATCACGGCGCTCGTCGTCCTGCTGCTCGACGAACGATACTACCACATGTTCGCCTATCCGGCCTATTTCGTCGGACTCGCACTCCTCATCGCCGCCCTGCTCTTCGGCCGCGAAGTCAACGGCGCCAAAGCCTGGTTCGAATTCGGATCCGTCCGCGTCCAGCCCGTCGAATTCGCCAAAATCGCAACGGCACTCGCCCTGGCCCGCGTCATGAGCAACTACTCCTTCTCGATCAACCGACCCGGGGATCTCTTCAAGGTCGGACTGGTCATCTGCATCCCCCTGCTGATCATCATCCTCCAGAACGATACCGGATCCGGAATCGTCCTCGGATCGTTCCTCTTCGTCCTCTACCGCGAAGGACTCAACAAGTGGCTGTGCATCCCCGTCCTGCTGATCGGAGCCCTGTTCATCGTCTCGTTCCTCCTCTCGCCGATGATGCTGCTGCTCTGCCTGATCCTCGTCTGCACCCTCTCCGAAGCCATGATGAACGGACACTGGCGCTCGCGGATCATCTTCCTCGCCGCGCTGATGCTCGCCGCCATCCTCCTCTGCCTGGTCATGGCCCTCATCAGCCCCGGGAGTCTCGACCTCTACCACAGCCTCCTCCTGATGACCCTCGCCGCCGTAGTCTTTGCCGCCGTCTACGCCTACCGCTCGCACCTGACCAACATCTTCATTACGCTCGGGCTCTTCGTCGGGTCGCTCATCTTCCTCCCCACGACCGACTACATCTTCAACTCGATCCTCAAACAGCACCAGCGCGACCGAATCCTCAGCTTCCTCGGAATCATCAGCGACCCCCTGGGCACCGACTACAACGTCAACCAGGCCAAAATCGCCATCGGTTCCGGCGGCTTCGCCGGAAAGGGATTCCTCCAGGGTACGCAGATCAAATACGGGTTCGTCCCCGAAAAACACACCGACTTCATCTTCTGCACCGTCGGCGAAGAGTGGGGTTTTCTCGGGACAACCTTCGTCCTCGTGCTGCTCTGTCTGCTGATCCTGCGCCTCATGCGCATGGGTGAACGCCAAGAGGAGCCATTCGGGCGCATCTACTGCTACTGCGTCGCCTCGATCCTGCTGTTCCACGTCCTCGTGAACGTCGGCATGACCATCGGACTGATGCCTGTCATGGGAATCCCGCTGCCCTTCATGAGCTACGGAGGCTCGTCGCTCATCGCATTCACCATCCTGCTCTTCATCGCCGTGCGCCTCGATGCCTCCACCCGGCAGTTTTCACTGAACAAATTTTCCTGAGAACATGATACCCTACAACCCCAAAGGTCTGACCGCCCGAGAGGTCGAAAAAAGCCGCGCCGAACACGGCAACAACATCATTACCCCGCCCAAGGACGATTCTGCCTGGAAACTCCTCCTCGAAAAGTTCCAGGACCCGATCATCCGAATCCTCCTGCTCGCCGCCGTGCTCTCGCTCGCCATCGGATTCGTGCACCGCGACTTCACCGAATCGATCGGCATCATCTGCGCCATCATCCTCGCCACATGCGTCGGATTCTGGTTCGAATGGGACGCCCAACGCCGCTTCCGCCGCCTGAACCAGGTCAATGACGACATCCCCGTGAAGGTCATGCGCGAAGGCTCGATCCGCGAGATCCCCCGCCGAGACGTCGTTGTCGGAGACGTCGTCTACATCGAGGGCGGCGAGACGATTCCCGCCGACGGCGAACTCGTCGAGGCCGTCTCGCTGAAGATCAACGAATCGACCCTCACCGGAGAACCCGAAGTCGACAAGACCGTCGACCCGGCGCACTTCGACCCCGAAGCAACCTATCCCTCGAATGTCGCCATGCGCGGAACGACCGTCGCCGACGGATACGGCGTCCTGGTCGTAACGGCCGTCGGAGACGCCACCGAAGCCGGGCGCGTCACCGAACAGTCCACCGTCCAGAGCGACGAACAAACCCCGCTCGACCGGCAGCTGACCCGGCTCTCGAAACTCATCGGCCGCGTCGGAATCCTCCTCTCGGTGCTGATCTTCTGCGTCATGCTCGCCAAGGCCGTCTTCGTCGGAGGGCTGCTCGACCAGGACTGGCTCTCGATCTCGCAGCAGGTGCTGAACATCTTCATGATCTCGGTGGCCATCATCGTCATGGCCGTACCCGAAGGGCTCCCCATGTCGATCACCCTCTCGCTGGCCATGTCCATGCGCCGGATGCTCAAGACCAACAACCTCGTGCGCAAGATGCACGCCTGCGAAACCATGGGCGCCGTGACGGTCATCTGCACCGACAAAACCGGAACCCTCACCCAGAACCGGATGCATGTCCAGGAGCTCGTCCGCTACGATGCGCTCCCCGACCGCGACTTCGCCGAAATCGTCGCGTTGAACTCCACGGCCTTCCTCGATGCCGAAGGGCAGATCATCGGAAACCCCACGGAAGGCGCCCTGCTCGAATGGATGCGACGCGGCGGAAACGACTACGAGACGCTGCGCGCCGCAGCGAAGATCGTCGACCGCCTGACCTTCTCCACCGAACGCAAGTACATGGCCACGATCATCGAAAGCGGGCTGTCGGGCCGCCGCCTGCTCTGCGTGAAGGGTGCCCCGGAGATCGTGCGCGCGATGTGTGCGCCGGACGGGCACGATGAAAAGGTCGCCGAACAGCTCGCCGGATTCCAGAACCGCGCCATGCGGACCCTTGCCGTGGCCTGGGCCGAAACCTCCGCAGCGGAGTGTACGGAGGCCGTCCGGGCCGGAGGCCTGCACTTCGCGGCCGTGGCTGCCATCTCGGACCCCGTGCGCGAGGATGTTCCCGCCGCCGTGGACCGCTGCCTGGAGGCCGGGATCAGTGTGAAGATCGTCACCGGGGACACCCCCGCCACAGCCCGCGAAATCGCCCGCCAGATCGGACTCTGGGACGATGCCGTCGACGGCGAACGCAACCACATCACCGGAGCCGATTTCGCCGCTGCCACGGACGAAGAACTGCTGGACCGCGTGCAGGAGCTGAAGATCATGTCCCGCGCCCGACCCCTCGACAAACAGCGCCTCGTCCGCCTGCTCCAGCAGCGCGGCGAAGTCGTCGCCGTCACCGGCGACGGAACCAACGACGCCCCGGCCCTCAACTTCGCAAACGTCGGACTCTCGATGGGGTCCGGAACCTCCGTCGCCAAGGATGCCTCGGACATCACCCTCCTCGACGACTCCTTCGCCTCGATCGCCACGGCCGTCATGTGGGGACGATCCCTCTACCGCAACATCCAGCGCTTCGTCCTCTTCCAGCTCACGATCAACTTCGTGGCGATCCTCATCTGCTTCATCGGCGCGCTGTTCGGCACCGAAATGCCCCTCACCGTCGTCCAGATCCTCTGGGTCAACATCATCATGGATACCTTCGCCGCCATGGCTATGGCATCCCTGCCCCCCAGCGAGGAGGTCATGCGCGACAAACCTCGCGCCCGCGACGAATTCATCATCTCACGGGGCATGGCCCGCACCATCGTGACGTGCGGTGGCGTCATGGCCGTCGTCCTGCTCGGAATGCTCTTCGGATGGACCCTCCGAGACGGAACCCTCTCCATCCGTCAGCTGACCCTCTTCTTCTCGACATTCGTCTTCCTCCAGTTCTGGAACATGTTCAATGCCAAAGGATTCGAAACCCGGCACTCGGTCTTCACCTGTCTGAAGGGATGCCGCGAATTCTTCCTCATCCTCGCCGCAATCGGAATCGGACAGTTCCTCATCGTCGAATTCGGAGGCTCCGTCTTCCGCACCGTGCCGCTCGCCTGGACTGAATGGATCGAAGTCATCGGCCTGACCTCCCTGCTGGCCTTCGGCGGCGAAGCCGTCCGCGCACTCCGCAGAAAAAAATAGTCCCCCAGCTCAAAATCCGGATCCCCATGTTCAAACGCCCGATCCTCCTCCTGCTGCTCGCCTGCGCCGGGTTCGAGGCCGCAGCCCAGCCCTCCGACAGCGTTGACTGGAGCGCCGGCGGCGAATTCCGAAAACGAATCGACCGCCATACCTCCACGAAAGCCTACCGGATGCTCTACGTCGGGGCTCCCCTGATCGTCGGAGGCGTCGTCATGCAGGCCTACGACTCCGATTTCCGCCGCCTTCGCAACGGATACGCACAATCCTTCCATCAGGAGTACGACGACTGGCTCCAGTACGCCCCCGCCGGAGCGATGCTCGCGCTGAAGGCCTGCGGGGTCCAGGGACGCAGCTCCTGGGGCCGGATGCTCGTCTCAGACGCATTCTCAACAGGATTGATGGCCATCGCCGTCAATTCGCTCAAGTACACCTGCCGCGTGAGAAGACCCGACGGATCGTCCCGGAACTCATTCCCCTCGGGACACACCGCTACCGCATTCATGACCGCAACCATGCTGCACAAGGAGTACGGACACCGAAGCCCCTGGTACAGCATCGGAGGATATGCCGTCGCTACCGCCACCGGCGTCACCCGACAGCTCAACAACCGACACTGGATGAGCGACATCATGGTCGGAGCCGGAATCGGAATCCTCGCCACAGAATTCGGATACCTCCTCGCCGACCTCATCTTCAAGGAGAAGGGGCTCAACGTCTATGAAACCTTCTCGGTATACGACCGGTACCGACACCCTTCGTTCCTCGGATTCGGAATCGGTATAACAACCGTCCCGGGAACCTACAAACCCGAATCCGGAATGCAGATGAAGTTCTTCTCCGGACCCACCACGTCCATCCAGGGCGCCTGGTTCGCTTCACCCTACTGGGGAATCGGCGGCCGCCTCGCCTGCTCGAACCTCCGCTTGGAGGTCAACGGCCGGATTCAGGACGACAACCTCGAAAGCGCATCCGTCTACATCGGCCCGTACTTCTCCTATCCGGTCTCGCTGCGCTGGCAGATCGGAAGCAAACTCCTCGCTGGCTACGAATTCTACAAGAGTTGCGAAACCCATCTGCGGACACTCCCCGGTAGAAACGGAATGGCCGTGGGAACCGGAATCTCGTTGAATTACCTCGCCATGCAGAACCTCGGCGTGCGATTCTCCACCGACTACGACCTCGCTCCGGGAATCGCCCGCTCCTCGAATGAACCGATCCACAAACTGACCTTCGGTATCGAGGTCTGCGCCGCATTCTGACCCCGGATCGAGGCAAAAAACGGAACCGGGAGGAAGAAGCCGGGAGGAAAAAAGGACCGGAAGAAAGAGGGTTGAAAGAAAGGAAGAGGCCCGGCAGCGAAAAACGAATAAACGGCAGTCGGAGAGGAGTCTGAAAAAGAAAAAAACAGAAGGGCAGCAGCAGAGCAGATAAAGGTAGACTGGGAAGGCTGGAAAAGGAAAGAAGAGGGGAAGAGGGGGAAGAAGAGAGAAGGGGTAAAGAGGGAGAGGAGGAAGAGGAGGAGGAAGAGGAAGAGGAAAAAGAGGAAGAAGAGGAGGAAAAGTCGAAAATCCCGAAAAATATCCCGAAAAATATCCCGAAAAACGGGCTGTCAGCCAATTGCCGACAGCCCGTTTTCCATACACGGACTCCTGCCCGAGGCATCAGAGGAACCGCTCCGAAGCATCGAGACTCCGCGATGCCATCGAAACTGTCGGCTCCGTCACATAGTCCGGAAGATCGGCTAACGTATAGATGGAAACGATATCCTCCTTTTGCGACCGCCAGCGGATCTCCGTCTCCGTCCACGACTCAATGACATAGCTGTCCGACCACGGCGTATCGTCCGAATAGCGGCCCGAAATGATCCGTTTCGAATCCGGACCCTCTTCAATTACATAGGTGCCCGTCAACTTCTTATAACCGGACGTCGAGGAGTCCCCGATCTCCTGATAGAGGGTAAAGGTCCCATCATCCCCAAACTGCAGGTAAACATAACCCGCAATCGCCGTATTCCCGTTCCACGACGTAAGCTCCCAACCGCGGGGTACCGTCGTTGTCGACCCCGATCCGGTGTCACTATTGCCGCCCTCATCACTGCCGCCTCCGCTGTTCTTCGAACAGGATACAGCCGTCAAGACGCTCAAAATCACCAAGGCAAAAAGTGTCAGTTTCGATTTCATAAACATTTGTTTTTCCGCAAAAGCACGGTTCGCAAAGATAAGAATTGAATCGGGATTTCCAAAATATCCCCCGAAAATCCACCCATTGGAACCAAATTTCCCGGCCAATGGCATAATAAATGCACCGTCCGAAGTATCGTTTTCCCCCGAAACAGTCCTGTCATGAGAGTTCGTTCGATGCTGATTCTTCTGCTGTTCGCCGTAGCGGCCGGCATACTCGTCTGGCTCCGCCACGACGCACCCAAACCCCGAAACGCACAAAAGGCCTCCTGGAACGAAATCATCGCCGACCTCAACGCCTGCGGCCGTCGAAAACACATCAAGGCCATGCAGCACGCCCACTTCGCCGAGATCGCCGCTTCCGAAAACCGGCCCGAAGCCGAACGGCTGTTCCGGGCCCTGGCCTTCTCCGAACGGCTCCAGGAGCAGAACTGCGCCGCAGCCATCCGCCGTCTCGGCGGGGAGTATCGACCGCCCCGCCCCGGAACCCTCTTCGGCGGGTCCACAGACGGGAATCTCGACCGCTGCATCCAGGCCGAACGCCGCAGCTACCACGAACACCGCGACGCCGAGATCCGCCGCGCCATGACTCGCGGCAACCGATATGCCGCCCGGACACTGGTCTGGGCCTCAGCCGCAGATTTGAAGAGCATCTTCCTGCTGGAGTGTCGGCACGGCAGCCGCGAGTGCGCATTCGCCGTATGCCCCGTCTGCGGGAATCTCTACGTCACGGAGTATCTCGACCGCTACTGTCCCTTCTGCCTGACCGACGGCGAGAAGTTCGTCCGATTCGAATAATCCCGGAAAGCCGGGGAACCGGGGAACCAGGGAACCGGAAGCCGGGGAACCAGGGAACCGGAAGCCGGGGAGCCAGAGAGCCAGAGAGCCGGAGAGCCGGAGAGACAGAAAGCCAGAAAGCCGGGGAGACAGAAAACCAGAAAGCCGGGGAGACAGAAAACCAGAAAGCCGGGGAGCCGGGGGAACCGACGGACCGACGGACCGGGTACAAAAAAGGGACCCGAACAGGTGCGGCCCTTTATCAGCCCCCCCTCTCCGGGTCCCGGATTTTACGGACCGGCGCCGGTGGCGCCTCTCCGCCGTGGTGTTACTCCTCGTCGGGCTCCTTCATCGTGTGGTAAACGTTCACCACATCGTCGTCCTCCTCCAGTTTCTCAACCAGCCGCTCCACCGATTCGCGGCCCTCGGCATCGAGCTCCTTCGTATCGGTCGGGATCCGGACCGATTCGCCCGAGACAATCTCAAGTCCCTTGTCGTCCAGCCACTTCTGGATCGCACCGAACGACTCGTAGGGCGCGTAAACCGTAATGCCGTCCTCCTCGGGGTAGAACTCGTCGACGCCCAGGTCGATCATCTCCAGCTCCAGCTCCTCGGGATCGGCATCCCCCGCCTTGAACTTGAAGACGCACTTGTGGTCGAACAGGAAGCCCACCGAACCGCTGTTGCCCAGCGTTCCGCCGCACTTGTTGAAGTGCATCCGGATATTGGCCACCGTGCGGTTCGTGTTGTCGGTCGCCGTCTCCACCAGGAACGCAATGCCGTGAGGCCCGTATCCCTCGTAGATCACCTCCTTGTAGTCGGCCGCATCCTTCTCCGTGGCCCGCTTGATCGCACGCTCGATATTCTCCTTGGGCATGTTCTCCGCCTTGGCGTTCTGGATCAGAATGCGGAGGCGCGTGTTGCCCGAAGGATCGGCACCGCCCGCCTTCACGGCGATTTCGATCTCCTTACCCAGTTTCGTGAAGGTCCGGGCCATGTGACCCCAACGCTTCAATTTCCGCGCTTT
>CALUMM010000016.1 GCA_944321755.1 uncultured Alistipes sp. | reverse complement strand
AAGGCCCTGAAGGAGGGTCCGCAGAAGGAGTTCGTCAAGAAACTCGCTTCGTATGCCGACTGCTACATCAACGACGCATTCGGCACGGCACACCGCAAGCACGCTTCGACCTATCTGATCGCCAAGCACTTCCCCAACGACAAGATGTTCGGCTACCTCATGGAGAAGGAGGTCAAGGCGATCTCGTCGCTCATGGAGGCCCCGCAGCACCCGTTCTGCGCCATCATCGGCGGCTCGAAGGTCTCGACGAAAATCGGCGTGATCAAGGCCCTGATCGAGAAGGTCGATTCGATCGTCATCGGCGGCGGCATGACCTACACGTTCGCCGCAGCCCAGGGCGGCAAGGTCGGCAACTCGATCTGCGAGCCCGACATGTTCCCCGTAGCCCTGGAGATCCTCGAACTGGCCAAGCAGAAGGGCGTCCAGCTGGTGATGTCGCCCGACGCGCTGATCGCCGACGCCTTCTCGGCCGACGCCAACACCTCGACGGCTCCAGCCGACAACATCCCCGACAACTGGGAGGGTGTCGACATCGCCGATGAGGGCAAGAAGATCTTCCGCGAGCACATCCTCGGCTGCAAGACGATCCTGTGGAACGGCCCGGTAGGCGTCTTCGAGATCGACAAGTTCGCAACCGGTTCGAAGGAGGTGGCCCTGGCCATCGCCGAGGCTACGAAGAAGGGTGCCTACTCGCTCATCGGCGGCGGTGACTCGGTGGCCTGCATCAACAAGTTCGGACTGGCCGACCAGGTATCCTACATCTCGACCGGCGGCGGCGCCCTGCTCGAATACATCGAATTCGGCACGCTGCCCGGCGTAGAGGCCATCCGCGAATAGGAGGCCCGGAATCGGAACAAGCAATCATCCCGAAGCGGAGATTTCCGGAGCTCCGGAGGTCTCCGCTTCTCATCAAAAACCCGAACAACGCATGAAACGTATCATTCTTTTAGCAGCAACCGCAGTCTGTATGGCAGCCTGTCAGAACAACAATACGAAAACCCCGGCCATCGACCTTGCGAATTTCGACCTGTCGGTAGCGCCGAACGCCGATTTCTACCAGTATGCCACGGGCGGCTGGCAGAAGAACAACCCGCTGAAGCCGGAATTCTCGCGCTACGGCTCCTTTGACGTACTGCGCGAAAACAACGAGAAGCGCATCAACCAGCTCTTCCAGGAGATGACCAAACTCGAAACCGCCCCGGGCAGTGTCGAGCAGAAGATCGCGGACCTCTACAAGATGGGGCTCGACTCCGTGCGCCTGAATGCCGAGGGCGCCTCGCCGCTGGCCGCCGACCTGCAGCTCGTCGAGGGTCTGACCGACCGCAAGCAGCTTCCGGAGGTGCTGGCCCGGATCCACATGGCGCTGGCCAATCCCTTCTTCGGCATCGGCGTGATGGCCGACCTGATGGACAGCAACGTCAACACGCTCTACGTGGCCCAGTCGGGGCTCTCGATGGGCGACCGCGACTACTATGTCGACCCGGAGAACGCCTCGATCAAGGAGGCCTACAAAAACTACCTCGTACAGCTCTTCACCCTCTGCGGGTATGATGCCGAAGCGGCCGCACAGGCAGCCGCCGACGCGCTGGAGATCGAGGATTCGCTGGCCGAGGTCTTCTTCTCGAACGTCGAGCAGCGCGACATCCCGGCCCAGTACAACCCGATGACGCGCGCGGAGTTCGCCAAGGCCTACGACGCCATCGACTGGGACGTCTACTTCGCAGGAATGGGGCTGGCCGACGCCGACCGCATGATCGTACAGCAGAAGCGCGTCATGGAGCGCGTCAACAAGCTCTTCAAGACCCTCCCGCTGGAGAAGATCCGCCACTACCTGGCCGCCCAGATCATCGACGGCGGGGCTTCGTCGCTGAGCGACGATTTCCAGACCGCGTCGTTCGAGTTCTACGGCCGCACGATGTCGGGCCAGCAGGAGCAGAAACCCCGCTGGAAGCGCGCCATGTCGGTGCCCAACGGACTCCTGGGCGAGGCCGTGGGCGAGATGTACGTGGCGAAATACTTCCCCGAAAAGGACAAGCAGCGCATGACGGAGCTGGTGAAGAACCTGCAGACGTCGCTCTCGCAGCACATCGCCGACCTCGACTGGATGTCGGACGCCACGAAGGCCAAGGCGCAGGAGAAGTTGAGCTCGTTTACCGTGAAAATCGGCTACCCGGACAAGTGGAAGGATTATTCGACGCTTGAGATCGATCCGACGAAGAGTTATTACGAAAACCTGCGCAACGCCGGGGTCTGGGCCACGAAGGACAACCTCGAAAAGTACGGCAAACCGGTCGACCGGGCCGAGTGGGGGATGACCCCGCAGACGGTGAACGCCTACTACAACCCGACGACGAACGAGATCTGCTTCCCGGCCGCCATTCTGCAGCCGCCGTTCTACAATCCGGATGCCGACGATGCGGTGAATTACGGTGCCATCGGCGTGGTGATCGGCCACGAGATGACCCACGGGTTCGACGACCAGGGGCGCCAGTTCGACAAGGACGGCAACATGAACAACTGGTGGACCGAAGAGGATGCCGCAGCCTTCAAGGCCAAGACGGAGATTCTGGTCAAGCAGTTCGATGCCATCGAGGTGCTCCCGGCCAAGGGTGACCAGCCGGCGCTGCACGCCAACGGAGCGCTGTGCCTGGGTGAGAACATTGCCGACCAGGGCGGTTTGCGGGTGGCTTATACGGCCTACCGGAATTCGCTTGCAGGCAAGGAGGCCCCGGCTCCGATCGACGGCTTCACCGATGCCCAGCGCTTCTACCTGGCCTACGCCACGCTCTGGGCCCAGAATATCCGCGACGAGGAGATCGCGCGTCTGACGAAGCTCGACGTGCACTCGCTGGGCAAATGGCGTGTGAATGCCACGCTGCGCAACCTGCAGGACTTCTACGACGCCTTCGGGATCACCGACGGGGCGATGTTCATGCCCGAAGAGGAGCGGGTGATCATCTGGTAACCGCCGCAAGGAGAGGAGGGGCCGCCTTATGGCAACCCCTTTCTGAAAAAAGCCGTCCGAACGAGTTTCGGACGGCTTTTTCATGGGCCGGAACCGGGAATCAGCCCGGAAGCAGGGGGGGGGTCTCGGAACCGCGACATAAGCTGGGAGAGAAAAGGGTCGGAGCCGAAAGTCTCCTTCAAACTCACGAAAACAGCTCGGCACCGCGAGACTGTCGGGTCCTCACCCAAGAAAAGCTACGGAGCCGAAAATCTCCTCCGAGAGCAGGAAAGCTGTCCGAAACCGAGAGACTGTCCAGCAGCGGCAAAAGGATACGGTCCAAGAAAAAGGTTCAATAAAAGGTGCCTTTGGGGGCGAAGATGGCGTATCCGAAGTTGAAGGTCAGATACATGTTTTTCCAATCCTTCAGATCGTACTTCGTCAGCGACAGACTCACCGGCCCGATCGGCGTGTGGTAGACGAGCGAGGCCTCGGCGATGTAGTGCCAGCGCTCGTCGGGAACCCCCAGGGGATTGAAATCCCGCTTGTTGCGGAAGAGGGTGTAGAAACCCGTCCGGAAGAAGAAGTCGGGCATCAGGTCGAAGGTCGGCATGACGCCTCCCGCCACGAAGCGGTCGGCCCGGTAATCGGGCATGAAGACCATCCGGGCGTGCTGAATCGGGGCGTACTCGGGCATCGACATCAGCGAGGCGGTTTCGGTGCTGAACGAAGGGTGGTTCGTATAGACCGCATCGACATTGAGCCCGAACGAAAACCAGTCGCACTGGGGCATGTCGAAGAACTTGTTCCACGTAAAGCGGCCTCCGAACCACTGCCTCCGCTCCCGGGAGATGAAATCCTCAGCATCGTAGGGTTCGTACTTGTCCCGTCCGTCGATGTAGATGGCCGAGAGGTAGAGTTCCGAACCGCGCCGCGGATAGAGGAACTTGTCGAGCGTGTTGCGTGCGAGCCCGGCCCGGAGCCCGAAGAACGAGAAGCGCGAATGGTCGGTATCGTCGGCGAAGAGGTCATCGGAGTCGTAACGGTAGTTGACATGCCCGCCGTTGGCCCGCAGGACGAAGACGCTGCGATGCGTGAGCGGCATTCCGATTCCCAGCGAGGCGAAACTCTCGCTGCTCTTGACCTGTTCGGCATTGGAGATGCGGGCGACGTTGCCGAAATAGCCGTGGCGGAAATTGCTCACCGAGAAGTTGTAGGAGTAATCGATGAAGAGCGGTTCGATGGCGTAGAAATCGGTCCTACCCCCCAGCACGCCCCACGTATAGAGCGGTCCGAGATAGAGGTCGGCGCCGAGTTGCTGCGATACGCGGCCGATCCGCCGGTAGCTGATACCGACATAGGCCTGGTTGAAGGCCGTGGAGGAGACGTTGCCCCCGACCGTGATCTTGAAATTGGGCCGGGTCCCGAAGCGGGCTTCGAAAGAGTAGGCATTCGAGAGCGAATCGTAACGGACCTTCGGGAAATCCATCGTGAAATCGCCGCCCGCCAGCACGTTGAAGAGGTTGTCGCGCAGTTCGGCGAAGCGCATCGGACGCTGACGCCCCGGGGTGCGGCGGTCCATGTGGAGGAAATCGCGGATAAATTCCCGCTGGTCCCGTTTCAGGCCGTCGATATGGTAGTCGTTGAAGATCAGCGTCGGACATTTCTCGCGGAATGCCCGGCGGCGCTCGGCAAACCAGGTCGAATCACGACGTTCCCCGCCGATCTTCTCCAGCAGTTGGGGCATCGCGGCCATGGCATCCTCGTAACCGGCATCCATGATGGCCTCGGCCTGGTCGAAATCGAGCATACTGACCCCTACGGCCCGGCGGATCGTGACGCTCCGCTCGGCAGGAAGCGTGTAGTCGGTATCCTGCATGGCGAGCATGAAGGCCTGATCCATGATGTTGCTGTTCTCGCTGGGCGGGGTGTTTCCGGCGGTGCAGATCGACCCGACGATCAGGTCGGGGCGGAAATCTTCATCGAGCGGTTTCCAGGGGAAGTTGTCGAAAATCCCGCCGTCGTACAGCAGCATCGAATCGATAGCCATCGGTTTGAAAACCAAAGGAATGGACATTGACGAGCGGACCGCTTCGCTCAGATCCCCGCTGCGCATGACCACCGGACGTCGGTGGTTCATGTCGCTGGCCACGCAGAGGAACGGAACCATCAGGCGGTTGAAATCGCCGTCCGAAGCCGCCGTGGCCGGAGCGAAGAGCTCGGTCAGTGCCAGGTCGACCTGCGTCGAGGAGATCAGGTTCGTCGGGAACTGGACACGTTCGCCGGCCGGGTTTCCGAGATTCACGCGCACGCTCAGGAACGAGGGATTGCCGCCCAGCTGACGGTAGTAGTCCATGTATCGGTTGGGGTCGATGCGCCCCGAGACCCACTCCCGGACCACCCCGGAGCTGACAATGGCCCGCATCTCGGCCGGGGAGTATCCGGCGGCGTACATTGCAGCGATGATCGACCCCATGGAGGTTCCGGCCACGCAGTCGATCGGAATCCCGTTCTGCTCCAGGGCCTCCAGCACTCCGATGTGGTAGAGTCCCTTTGCCCCGCCTCCGCTCAGTACGACCCCTACCGTCCCGGCCTCGGCCGGCAGCGACAGAAGCAGCAACATCCCCACAAATGAGCCGATTTTACGCAACATATCTCAATTTTTTTATACCTTTGCATGTTAAAGGACGACCTCCAAAAGTAGGTAAAAAAGAAATACGCACAAAATATGACCGACAAAATCAACGAACTTCTGCGACGGGTCGAGGAGTTCAAACCCAAGGCAGCGAACGAACTCGAAGAGTTCCGGATCCGGATTCTGGGCAAGAAAGGCGAACTGAACGCACTGATGGAAGAGTTCAAGACGGTGGCTCCGGAGCTCAAGCGCGAACTGGGCCAGCAGCTCAACCGCCTGAAGAGTGCCGCTACGGAGCGGATCGCCACACTGCGCGAGGAGCTGCAGAACGCCGCAGCGGAGCAGACCGCCTCGTCGGGCGACCTGACGCGCCCCGGCTCGGCCGAACACCTCGGCTCGCGCCACCCGATTTCGCTGGTCCGCAACCAGATCGTCGAGGTCTTTTCGCGGCTGGGCTATACCGTGGCCGACGGTCCCGAGATCGAGGACGACTGGCACGTCTTCTCGGCGCTGAACTTCCCGCCCGAGCACCCGGCCCGCGACATGCAGGACACGTTCTTCATCGAGAAGGACCCCGACATCCTGCTGCGCACGCACACCTCGTCGATCCAGGTCCGCACGATGGAGCGCCAGAAACCGCCCATCCGCGTCATCTGCCCCGGGCGGGTCTTCCGCAACGAGGCCATCTCCTACCGCGCCCACTGCATTTTCCATCAGATCGAGGGGCTCTACATCGACGAAGGGGTTTCGTTCGCCGACATGAAGCAGTCGCTGCTGTACTTCGCCAAGGAGATCTTCGGCGAGCAGGCCGCCATCCGGATGCGCCCGTCGTACTTCCCCTTCACGGAGCCGTCGGCCGAGGTCGACGTCTCGTGCAACCTCTGCGGCGGCAAGGGGTGCCCGGTCTGCAAGGGAACGGGCTGGCTCGAAATCATGGGATGCGGCATGGTCGACCCCAATGTCCTGAAGGCGAACGACATCGACCCCGAAAAGTATTCCGGATTCGCTTTCGGCATGGGTATTGAGCGGATCGCCATGCTCAAATACGGCGTGAAGGACCTGCGTCTCTACTTCGAGAACGACGTGCGCTTCCTCCACCAGTTCGACGAAGCGCTCTAAACCCGGTTTGCCCATGAAACGCCTGACAGCGACAACACTCCTTTGCCTGATCCTCTTTTCCGCGGCTTTCGTCACCGGAAAGGGGCTCCCGACGGCACCCGAGGTTCCCGATTCGCTGCCGAGCGTCTGGCTCTACACCGAGGGGGTCAAGGAGCGCACCATTACGGGCGATACGGCCCGGGCCCGACAGCTTCTCCGGGAGGCGATCCGCCGCGATTCGTCCTACGCCCCGGCGTGGTGCGAACTGGCCGGCATTCTCCTGCCCGGCTCGCCCGAAGAGGCCGTTGCTGCGGCACGCCGGGCCTGGCAACTGGACTCGACCAACCGGTGGTATCACCAGTTATACGGACAGACGCTGCTCATGACCGACCGTTACGGCGAGGCGTTGAAGGTCTTCCGCCGCCTGATGGAGGAGAACCCGAAGGACCCGGACAATTACCGCATCGTGGCGGCACTCTACGAACAACGGCAAAGTCCGTTTCAGGCCCTGGTGACACTCGATTCCGCGGAGCTGCGCTTCGGGCGCATTCCGCTGCTGAGCAGCATGAAGCGGCGCCTGCTGGTGGCCACGAACCAGATCGACAAGGCACTTGACGAAGCCCGTGCGATGGTCGAGGAGGCCCCTTACGAGGCCGAACACCACGTGGTGCTGGCCGACCTCTACGCCGCGGACAAAAAGGATTCGCTGGCCCTGGCCGAATACCGGGCCGCTCTGGCGATCGACTCCATGAACATCCAGACGCTCATGTCGCTGGGCGACTTCTACGCCGGGCGTCAGGATTACCGTTCGCTGCTGGCCACAACCCGCCAGCTCTTCCTCTCGGACGATTTCCCGCTCGAACTGAAGATCAAACGGTTCGAGAATTTTACCTCTGACACCCGTTTTTATCGGGAATATTACTACCAGTTGAACGATCTGGCCACGACGCTGGCTATCCGTTATCCGGACGACGCGCGCGTCGTGGAGCTCTACGCTCAGCACCTGATCGCTTCGGGCGAACTGGAGCAGGCCCTGGCCCTCTACAAGAACCACCTCGGCGACCAGCCTCCCGTGGAGGATTACTACCGCATGGTGATCGACATCGAGAGTTACCTCCAGCGTCCGGATTCCGTCAACCGATACGTCACCCGGGCTCTGGAGCTCTTCCCCGAAAAGGTCGATTTCCACATCTCGAAGGGGCACGTGATGAGCTATTCGAAGCAGTACGACCAGGCGATCCGCGCCTACCGCGAATCGCTCCGTTATGCCGATACGGACTCGTTGCGCAGTGTCATCTGGGGGATGATCGGCGATACCTGGCACCAGAAGGCGCTCGGCAACGACTCCATTCCCGAGGAGGAGCTCTTCGCCCTGGCGAAAAAGGGCAAAAAGGGGATCGACCGCCGCGCCATGAAGGAGTGCTACAAGTCCTATGAGAAGAGTCTGGGCTACTGGCCGGACAATGCGTTGGTACTGAACAACTACGCCTATTTCCTCTCGTTGGAGGAGCGGGATCTGGACCGTGCGCTCGTGATGTCGAGCCGCGTCGTGGCGCTCACGGACAACAACCCCACCTACCTGGACACCCAGGCGTGGGTGCTCTACAAGATGGGGTGCACGGAGGAGGCCCGGAAGCTCCTGCAGAAGGCCGTGGCGCTCGACGGGCAGAAAAACCCCGAACTGATGGTCCACTACGGGGACATCCTCCACGAACTGGGCGAACAGTTCATGGCCGAAGTCTACTGGCGGCGGGCCCTGGAGAAGGGTTACGATGCCCGCCAGATCGAAGAGCGGCTGAAACAGCCCGCCAAACCCCAATCCGCCGAATAGTCCGCCGATATGAGAATGATCCGTTTTTCGCCTCTTTTCCTTGTTTTCCTGCTCTTCGCCCTCGGCGCCACGGCCCAGACCGACAGCCGCATCGAGAAGCAGAAAAAGGTCATTGCCGACCTGGAAAAGCGCATTGCCAGCGAGGAGCGGGAGATTTCGAAACTCCAGAAGGGGCGTGCGGCGACCGAGGAGCGGGTGCGGCGCCTGGCCCGGCAGATCGACTCGCGGAACCAGCTGCTCGACGAGACCGAAAAGCAGGCTTCGCTGCTGCGCGAGGAGATCGCCCGCAAGGACAGCGTGGCCGGGAACCTGGCCTCGACGCTCGAACGCAACCGGGCGCAATATGCCGAGATGGTGCGTGAAGCCTACCGCAACTACCGTCACAACAACTACCTGACGTTCCTCTTTTCGTCGCGGGATTTCGCCGACGTGGCCCGCAAGATCACGACGTTGCGGGAGGTGGCTTCGCTGCGCGAGCGCAAGATGCGCGACATCGAACAGCTCTCCGAGCAGGTCCGCACGGAGAAGGAGGAGCTCGACCGCCGCAACCGTTCGCTCGATTCGGTCATGCAGCAGCTTGCGGCCCAGCGGGAGAAGCTCGAACGCGACTCGCGGAATGCCCGGGCGACGATCCGCACGATGTCGCAGAAGGAGAAATCGGCCCTGCAGCGCAAGCTGGCCCAGGAGCAGCAGCTCGACGTAGCGATCAACGAACTGCGCAAACTCACCAAGGGCAACAAGGAGGGAGCGTCGTTCTCGTCGAAGACCTCGGGGCTGCGGCTTCCGGTGGTCGGCGGGCGGGTGAAGCGCTACCGGGAAAACATGGCCGAAGTGACGGGTCCGCGGGGAGCCCGGGTGATCTCGATCTACGAAGGCAAGGTGATCGACATCAAGCGCAACCGCATTACGAACAAATACGACGTTTACGTGGCGCACGGCGAGTACCTGACCTCCTATGCCAACCTGGGGACGATCTCGGTGGAAAAGGGCCAGAAAGTGGCCCGGAACCAGCCGTTGGGAACCATTGGTTCGGCCGTGGACGTCATGACCATGGAGACGGAGTACAAACTCGTCTTCGGCATCTACCCGCCGGACCCGAACCAGAAGATGCGGGCCGAAAACTGTTTCAGGAAATAGGCCCGGGAGGAGAGAGCGGGGACCGGACTGCAAAGACGCCCGAAAAGGCCCGGAAAAGAGGCTGAAACTTCCGATCTCTCCCTGCCTGAACAAGGATACCGGAGCCTCGAACCAATCGAAAATATCCAGGAAAAATGGCTGTAAAATACTATACCGACGACTGTACGTACCGTTACCCGCAAAAACGGCTGACGGCCCGCTGGCTGCAGGAGGTCGCCGAAGCGGAAGGGTATACGCTGGGCGATGTCTGCTATATCTTCTGCTCGGCGCAGCGGCTGCTGGAGATGAACCGGCAGTACCTCGGACACGACTACTTCACCGACGTCATTACGTTCGACTACAGCGACCGCAAGGGGACGCGCACCGTCTCGGGCGACATCTTCATCGACGTGGAGACCGTAGCGGACAATGCCCGGCAATACGGGGCCACGACGCTGCAGGAGATGCGCCGGGTGGTGGTCCACGGCGTGCTGCACCTCTGCGGACAGGGAGACAAGACGCCCCGCACCAACGCACAGATGCACCGCAAGGAGGATAAATACCTGAAATTCTGGGAGAAACAATGACCCTCGATTACGATATCATCGTCATCGGAGGCGGACATGCCGGTTGTGAAGCCGCCGCTGCCGCCGCCCGACTGGGTTCGCGGACCCTGCTGCTGACGATGGACATGACGAAAATGGCTTCGATGTCGTGCAATCCGGCCGTCGGCGGCGTAGCCAAAGGACAGATAGTCAGAGAGATAGATGCTTTAGGCGGAGAGATGGGACGCATTACGGACCGCACGGCCGTGCAGTTCCGGATGCTGAACAAGTCGAAGGGTGCGGCGATGTGGAGTCCGCGGGCCCAGTGCGACAAGACGCGCTTCTCGGAGGAGTGGCGGCACACGCTGGAAAATATCTGGAACCTCTACATCTGGCAGGATGCCGCTACGGAACTGCTCTTTGATACCCCGGCAGCCTCTGCCAACGAAACCCATCCCGACAGCACGCCCGCAAACAACCCGGAGAAGGGGAGCGGGAAACGCCCATCGGTCCGCGGCGTCCGGACCCGCATGGGAGTAGAGTTTTCGTGCCGGGCGGTCATCCTCACGGCCGGGACCTTCCTCGACGGCATGATGCACTGCGGCGCGGCCCACGCCGAAGGGGGCCGGGCCGGTGATGCCGCCTCGCACGGGATCACCGAAAGCCTCCGGAAGATGGGTTTCGAGACCGGCCGCATGAAGACCGGAACCCCGGCCCGCCTCGACGCCCGGACAATCAATTTCGAAGTGCTCGAACCCCAATACGGCGACGAAAACCCCGGAAAATTCTCCTTTTCGCCCGAAACCGAGCCGGTCAAGGATCAAATGCCCTGTTTTCTGGTCTACACGTCGCCCGAAGTGCACGCCATTTTGCGCACGGGATTCGACCGTTCGCCGCTCTTCAACGGCACGATCCACGGCATCGGACCCCGCTATTGCCCCTCGATCGAGGACAAGTTGCGGACCTTCGCCGACAAGGATCAACACCAGTTGTTCCTCGAACCCGAAGGGCGTTCGACCAACGAATACTACCTGAACGGCTTCTCGTCGTCGCTGCCCTGGGAGGTGCAATGGGAGGCGCTGCACAGGATCGAAGGGTTGGAGGACCTGCATATTTTCCGCCCCGGATACGCCATCGAATACGATTATTTCCCGCCGACACAACTCTACCATTCACTCGAAACGAAACTGGTTTCAGGACTTTACTTTGCCGGACAGGTCAACGGAACCACCGGCTACGAAGAGGCCGCGGCCCAGGGTCTGATGGCGGGAATCAATGCCCACCGGGCCCTGAAAGGGGAGGAGCCGATCGTTTTGAAACGCGACGAAGCCTATATCGGCGTACTGATCGACGACCTCGTAACCAAGGGTGTCGACGAACCTTACCGAATGTTCACCTCCCGGGCCGAGTATCGGATCCTGCTCCGGCAGGACAACGCCGATCTCCGACTGACCCCGTTAGGCTACAAAATCGGGTTGATTTCCGAAAAAAGATACGCACATTTTGTCCGAAAAAATTCGCTTGTAGAATCGCTTGTAGCCTTTGCGCGTGAGCAGAGCGTCAAAGCAGCCGAAATCAACGACTATTTGAAATCGGTCGGACAGGAGCCCTTGAGCCAGGGTCGGAAGCTGTACGACATTCTGATGCGGAACAACGTGACTTTCGAATCGCTGCAAAAGGTTCTTCCGAAGTTGCGGCGGTTCATCGAAAAGCAGGAGATCGACGCCGAGGTCATCGAGGAGGCGGAGATTCAAATCAAGTATAAAGGCTACATCGAGCGCGAAAAATTCATTGCAGACAAGCTCCGGAGGCTGGAAAACATCCGCATTCCGGAAGATTTTGACTTTTTTTCAATGAATTCGCTGACCATCGAAGCCCGTCAGAAGCTGAACCGAATTCGTCCGAAGACGATCGGGCAGGCTTCGCGCATTCCGGGAGTTTCGCCTGCTGACGTCAATGTTTTGCTGGTCAAGTTCGGCCGATAGTTCACGTTCCACGTGGAACATCTTCAGTGAGAGAGGTAAAACCATAACCACACAACATCATTAACAAACAACCAAGAAAAATGTTCCACGTGGAACATTTTCTTTTAGCCGGTAAATACCAGCAAGAGAGCGTTCCACGTGGAACAAAAAAGGGCGACCCGTAAGGCCGCCCTCCATTTTTAACCCGGAAAAACTACAAGACAACCGTGCACCAGCCGTACTTGTCCTCGGCACGCCCGTACTGAATATCCTGCAGACGGGTGTAGAGTTCCAGACAGTATTTGCCCACCTTGTCACCGTAATCATACGATTCACCGGTCTGCATGTCGTAAATATAACCGATAGGGGAGATCACGGCAGCCGTTCCGCAGGCACCACACTCCTCAAAGGTCGACAACTCCTCGACGGGAATATGACGCTGCTCCACTTCGAGACCCAGATCGGCCGCCAGCTGACGGAGGCTCATGTTGGTGATCGAAGGCAGCACCGAAGGCGATTTCGGCGTAATGTATTTGCCGTCCTTGATGCCGAAGAAGTTCGCGGCACCGCACTCTTCGATGTATTTGTGCTCGGCGGCATCGAGGTACATGATATTCGAATAGCCCAGATCGTGACCTTTTTCACCGGAAAGAAGGCTCGCAGCGTAGTTGCCGCCGACCTTCACGTCGCCTGTTCCACGTGGAGCAGCGCGGTCCTGCTCCCGGTCAATGGCCACACGGATCGGCGCAATCCCCGACTTGAAGTAGGCACCCACGGGCGAACAGTAGACAATCAGCAGGGCATCCTTCGAAGGCTTGACCCCCAGGCCGACCGTCGTGCCGAACATCACCGGACGCAGATACAGCGAAGCACCCGTCCCGTAGGGAGGAACAAAACGTTCGTTGCGCTTCACCACCTCGATGCAGGCATTCACGATCATCTCCTCCGAGGGAACCGGCAGACAAAGCCGCTTGGCCGAAGACTGCATCCGACGTGCATTGTCCGCAACACGGAACAGACGAACTTTTCCATCCACACCACGAAATGCTTTCAAACCCTCGAAAAGTTCAATGCCGTAATGCAGACACGAAGCCGACATGTGCATGTGAATGTACTCATCATCGGTCACCACCATGTCGCTCCATTTGCCATCCGTATAGGAGTAGCGGATATTGAAATCCGTTTTGCGATAGTCGAAACCGAGTGCACTCCAATCCGTATTTTCCATATCTTTCTGTTTTAAGAATTTTTTACACCAAAAATAAATCGAAAAATCCCGGGCTTATCCGACCACGGCTCCATTGTTGGTCGCATCGCCGGGCTGCAGCAACCGTAATTTTCCGGAGGCATCTTCGGCCATCAGGATCATGCCTTTCGACAAAATACCCTTCAATTCGCGGGGAGCGAGGTTGACCAGGACAAGCACCTGTTTGCCGACCAACTCCTCGGGAGTGAAGTATTCGGCGATTCCCGAGACGATTTCGCGTTTGTCGATCCCCGTATCGACGGTCAGTTTCAACAATTTCTTGGTTTTGGCCACCTTTTCGGCCGCCAAAATGGTCGAAACGCGGATATCCATCTTCTGAAAATCCTCAAATTGAATCGTATCTTTCTGAGGTTCAACATGTTGCGCAGCTTCCGCAGCCTGATTGGCAGCTTTCGTAGCGGCGAGTTTGTCCAGCTGGCGCTGGATGACGTCATCCTCGATCTTCTCAAAGAGCAGCACGGGTTCGCCGATCTCATGTCCGGTCGGGATCAGATCCATGGCGCCCAAACGCTCCCAACCGAACTTGTCGACGGCCAGCATCTTCAGGATTTTGGCCGCCGAGAAGGGCATGAAGGGCTCGATGGCGATGGCCGTATTGGCCGTAATCTGAAGGGCAATATTGAGAATGGTCTTCACCCGTTCGAGGTCTGTTTTGACGACCTTCCAGGGTTCGGTATCGGCCAGGTATTTGTTGCCGATGCGCGAGATGTTCATGGCATCCTTCAATGCCTCGCGGAAACGGTAATGTTCGATATTGGCTTCGAGCGACGCCTTCACGGCAGCAACCTCCGCAATCGTCTCGCGGTCGTAGTCGGTCAGTTCGCCGCAGGCCGGAACCCGTCCGTCGAAATACTTCTTGGTCAGCACCAGCGCCCGATTGACGAAGTTGCCGAGAACCGCCACGAGTTCGTTGTTGTTGCGGGCCTGGAAATCCTTCCACGTAAAGTCGTTGTCCTTGGTTTCGGGGGCATTGGCGCAGAGTACGTAGCGCAGTACATCCTCCTTGCCGGGGAACTCTTCGAGGTATTCGTGGAGCCAGACGGCCCAGTTGCGCGACGTGGAAATCTTGTCGCCTTCGAGGTTCAGAAATTCGTTGGCCGGAACGTTTTCGGGCAGAATGTAACCGCCATGGGCCTTCAACATCGAGGGGAAGACGATGCAGTGGAAGACGATGTTGTCCTTGCCGATGAAGTGGACCATCTTCGTCTCCTCCGACTTCCAGTACTTCTCCCAGTCGGGCGTAAGGTCCTTGGTAGCAGAGATATAGCCGATCGGGGCATCGAACCACACGTAGAGCACCTTGCCCTCGGCCCCTTCGACCGGAACGGGAATGCCCCAGTCGAGGTCGCGGCTCACGGCACGCGGCTGCAGACCTCCGTCCAGCCAGCTTTTGCACTGTCCGTAGACGTTCGATTTCCACTCCTTATGGCCTTCGAGAATCCACTCCCGGAGGAATCCTTCATACTGATCCAGCGGGAGATACCAGTGTTTGGTTTCGCGCTTTACGGGCACCGACCCCGATACGGCACTGTGGGGATCGATCAGTTCGTCGGGCGAGAGCGTCGAACCGCACTTCTCGCACTGGTCACCGTAGGCGCGGTCATTGCCGCACTTGGGGCAGGTTCCGACAATATAGCGGTCGGCCAGGAAGGTCTGGGCCTCCTCGTCGTAATACTGCATGGAGGTCTTCTCGATGAACTTGCCCTCGTCGTAGAGTTTTCGGAAGAAGGCCGAAGCGGTCTCGGCGTGTGTTTTCGACGAGGTGCGCGAATAGATGTCGAACGACATACCGAGCCCCTCGAACGACTTCTTGATGAGTTCATGGTAGCGGTCGACGATCTGCTGGGGCGAAACGCCCTCCTTGCGGGCCTTGATGGTGATGGGTACGCCGTGTTCGTCGGATCCGCAGACCGAGATCACGTCACAGCCCTTGAGCCGCAGGTAGCGGGTATAGATATCCGAAGGTATGTAGACTCCCGCCAGGTGTCCGATATGTACGGGACCGTTGGCATAGGGGAGTGCAGATGTCACGAGATAGCGTTTGAACTCTTTTGCCATAAACAGAATAGGAATTGCTGATTTTTCGTCAAAAGTACGAAATTTTGAGGGATTCCGGAACGAAAAGGGGAAATTTGTCATGCACAGCGGGAAAAAGCGATTTTCCGTCAACCGCTCCCGGACAACAACCTAAAAAAAGGGATTCGCCCCCCAGGAAGCAAATCCCTCTTCGTGTGTGTATGAAAACGGTCTCTACTCGAACTGCAGCTCGTTCAAAAGCCAGCCGGCCCCGGCAAACTTGTCGACAATAAACAACACGTAGCGGATATCCACGGCAATCGTGCGCTGCAGTTCAGGTTCGAAGGCGATATCCCCCGACATGGCCTCCCAGTTGCCGTCGAAGGCCAGTCCGACCAGCGCCCCGCGGTCGTTCATTACGGGCGATCCGGAGTTGCCGCCCGTAATGTCGCAGTCGGCCAGGAAACAGGTCGGCAGTTCGCCCTTCGCATTGGCATAACGCCCAAAATCCTTTGCGGCGTAGAGCTCCTTCAACTTTTCGGGTACGAAGAACTCCTGCGGATTCTCGGGATCCTCCTTCTCCATAACCCCCTTCAGCGTCGTATAGTAGTTGTACTCGATGCCGTCGGCAGGCGAATAGGGGAGCACACGGCCGTAGGTCAGACGGATCGTAAAGTTGGCATCCGAAGCCCAGGCCTTTTTGGGCTGCTGCAGCATCAACCCGGCAATGTACTTGCGGTGCCCTTCGTCGTAACGCTGCGCGGGCTCGTCGAGAGCCCCGGAGAGCTTCCTGTAAAGCTCCATAACCGACTTGCCCAGCACCAGGGCGGGATCATTGGCAATCTTTTCGGGCGCATAGTCGTCGATGAGCGCCAGGACCTTCTCCCCGGAGGTGAAAACCGAATGGTCGTAGAGACAGTCCACATAGGCGTCGATATTGCCGCCGAACTCCTTGTCGACCACCTCGGCATAGAACGACGGCAGCTCCTTCATGTTCTCCCGTGCGATCGTGAGCATCCGTTTGGCCACCTTGCGGTCGGTTGCGGGGCTGTAATCCTTGTACCATGCGGCGAGCCGCTCCCGGACCGCGGCAGGATCCTTGATCTCCGCCTTCACCTCCATTTGCTGCATGTCGATAAACGAACGCGCGGGCGTCAGCAGCTCGACGGCCGCAAGGAAAGCCTCCGAAAGGTACTGGCGTGTGGCGTTGACGGGCGAAAGCTCCCCGACAGCCGTGCGGATCTTCGCCAGGGCGTCGATGTATCCCTCCTCGGGCAGTGTGTTCTTCTCGGCCCAGGCCTGGAACGAAGCCTCCTGTTCCTCCTTGCGGGCCTTTACGTCGAGTTTCTCGATGCCGCGCGACATGCCGATCGAATTCTTCCAGTAGTTCGAAGAACGGGCGTATTTCGAGGCATACTGGATGCGCACGGCATCGCTGGCGATCATGTCCTTCCAGAGAATGGCCTGACGCTCGCCGCGGATAAAGATCCGCTGGGGATTTTCGACCTTCAGCAGGTTGTCGATCTCATACGAGGTTGCGTAGCGCTCGGTCGAGCCGGGAAATCCCATGATCATCGCGAAGTCGTTCTCTTCGACGCCCCGGAGGGAAATTTTCAAAAACTTTTCAGCCTTGTAGGGGCGGTTTTCGGGCGAATATTCGGCCGGGCGGTTGTCCGGTCCGGCATAGACGCGGAAGATCGAGAAATCGCCCGTATGGCGCGGCCACATCCAGTTGTCGGTATCACCGCCGAACTTGCCGATCGACGAGGGGGGCGCACCCACCAGGCGCACATCCTTGTAGACCTCCATCACGAAGGCGAAGAACTGGTTGCCGCCGAAGAAGGATTTTACCAGAACCTCCATGCCCGGATTCTCGTCGCCGAGGCGTTTTTCGATTCCCGCGATGTTCTCCTCCGTGATGCGCTCATACTCCTGCTGCGAGGCGATCGAGGGGACATTGCCCATCACCTCGGGCGTGACGTCGGCGATCTGACGGATGAAGCGCACTTCGAGTCCCGGAGCGGGCAGCTCTTCGGCCTGGGACATGGCCCAGAAGCCATACTTCAGATAGTCGTGTTCGACGCTCGAAAGCTGCTGGATCGAACCGTAGCCGCAATGGTGGTTCGTAAAGAGGAGGCCTTCGGGCGAGACGATCTCACCGGTACATCCTCCGCCGAAAATGACGACGGCATCCTTGAGCGACGAATGGTTCACGCTGTAGATCTCCTCGGCGGAGAGCTTGCAGCCGCGTTCCTTCATGTTTTTGATGTTCATTTTCTGAAGGTAGGGCAGGAGCCACATACCTTCATCGGCGAACGAACTCCACGAAAGCGAGGTCGCCGCCAGCAGCAAGATAAATTTTTTCATCAACAATAAGCGGATTAAAGTTTTCGATCATTTATCATTTACAGTCAGGGCCGATTCCCGGTCCAATCCCGGTCCAAACACCGGACTACCGGATGGCAATCATGTTGCGGATCGAGCGCTCGGCAGCCCGGCGGGTCTCCTCGTCGAGGAGGATCTCCGGCGCCTCGTTCTCCAGGCATGAGCAGATATTCTCCAGCGTCACCATCTTCATATACTTGCAATTGTTGCAGACACACGTTTCGTCATCGGGCGGCGCCGGGATGAAGACCTTCTCCGGATAGCGTTTCCGCATCTCCGCGAGGATGCCGGCCTCGGTCACGACGATAAACTCCCGGGCGTCGCTGCGGCCGCAGTAGTCGAGGATCCCGGCCGTCGAGCCCACGTAATCGGCCACCTCCACGATATAGGCCCGGCACTCGGGGTGCACGACCACCTTCGCTTCGGGGTGTTCGCGTTTGAGCTGCAGGATCTTTTCCAGCGAAAACTCCTCGTGGACATGGCAGGCACCGTCCCACAGCACCATGTTCTTCCGTCCGGTCAGCTTCTGAATATAGGATCCCAGGTTGCGGTCCGGGGCGAAGATCAGCGGCTGGTCGGCGGGCAGCGACTCCACGACCTTGAGCGCATTGGACGACGTGCAGCAGACATCCGTCAGGGCCTTGACCTCGACCGTCGTATTGACATACGAAACGACCTTGTATCCGGGGTATTTCGCCTTGAAGGCGGCGAACTCCTTTGCGTCGCATGATTCGGCCAGCGAGCAGCCCGCCTCGGGGCACGGAATGAGCACCTTCTTGTCGGGGCAGAGGACCTTGGCGGTCTCGGCCATGAAGTGCACCCCGGCGAAGAGGATAATTCGGGCCTCGACCTGCTGGGCCTGGACCGAAAGGGCGAGCGAATCGCCCAGGAAGTCGGCCACGGCCTGCACTTCGGGTGTCGTATAGTAATGGGCCAGGATGATGGCGTTCTTCTCGCGTTTGAGCGCCTCGATGCGGCGGCGGAGTTCGGCGGAGTTTTCGACGTTCATCGCTTTTTTGTTTTTATTCCTTTTAAATAAATTTAAATAAATAAAAAAGAAGAATAAATAGAATGGCTGTTGATATTGTTGACAACTTCCTCTGTTATTTTCCTATCAACAATTTTCCTTTTTCCTTTTGATTTATTTTTTATTTAAAATATTGATTTTTAATGAAATATAAAAAATAATCAACAATTGTTCATCTTGGTTTTCCACATTTCGACAGCCTCATTTTTTCAACATCGGATTCCCTTTTCCGACGGATTCCGGACAGCACAACTTTTTATAAAAAAATTTGGTTTTCGGAATTTTCTGTATATACCTGGTTCGATTTTCCAAAAGCAACTTTTCGCCCCGTCAATTTATCCTTATTTTTCATCCGTTGTTGAACGGGTTATCGACAACTTGTCAACCGTTTTTCATCACTTTGCCGACAATCTTCTCGGCGATGGCCCGGTAGCGCTCCTCTACTTCGGGATGGGTCGACGTGGCCGGACGACCCTCTTCCGAACCCTCCATAATCGACTGAACGATCGGAATTTCACCCAGGAAATCCACGCCGTTCTGCTCGGCGTAGGCCCTGGCTCCGCCCCGTCCGAAGAGGTAGTAACGGTTCCGGGGAAGCTCCGCGGGGGTGAACCACGCCATGTTCTCGATGATCCCCGCAACCGGAATGTTGACATTTTCGTTGCGGAACATCTCCACACCGCGCACCACGTCGGCTACGGCCACCTGCTGTGGCGTCGAGACGATCACCGCGGCGTCGATCTTCAGCTCCCCGATAATCGACAGGTGTACGTCGCCCGTGCCGGGAGGCAGGTCCGCGAGCAGGAAGTCCAGCGTTCCCCAGCGTGTCTGGTGGATCATCTGCTTCAGGGCGCTCACGGCCATGGCGCCGCGCCACAGCAGGGCGTCGGTGGGTTTGATGAAGAAACCGATCGACATCAGCCGGATATCCATCGACTCGGCGGGGATAATGTGCTCCTTGCCCTCTTCGATAACGGCTTCCGGCAGGTAGCCTTCGACGCCGAACATCTTGGGCTGCGAGGGTCCGTAGATATCGGCATCGAGTACGCCGACCCGGAATCCCATGTTCCGCAGGGCGATGGCCAGGTTGGCCGTCACGGTGGACTTGCCTACCCCGCCCTTTCCCGAGGCGATGGCAATCACCTTGGCGATACCGCCCGTCGTGGTCGAGAGTTTCGGTTCCGGACGCGGTGCCGCACCCCCCTCCTTGATGACGACAAGGACCTCGGAGCCCGGGAATGCCTCGTGCAGCAGACTCTCCGCCTGGTTCTTGATCTTCACGGCGAAGGGGTCGCGGGCCTTGGCGAAACGCAGCACGACTGTCACTTTGCCGTCGGCCGTGGCGAGGTGTTCGATGAATCCGCTCGTCACGATGTCCTTTCCCGTTTCGGGATGGACGATCGAGGCGAGCAGTTCCTTTATTTTGTCTTCCATAACAGCAGAATATGACATTTTCTGCAAAGATAACGCATATTTTCAGGATTAAATACAGTAAGGTAATTTATTTTATCGAAAAACGATAAATTTTATTTGTTTGTCGTAAAATATTTCTATCTTTGCATAGAAAAATCGGTTGTTTTTCCGGCGGGAGGTTCCGGCGGGATCGAACCGGACGACACTTCCGGAGGGCAGTTTTCGGATTGGGGTGATTTTTCGCATCTGTTTTTTCCGATCCGGGCAGCGCGGAAAGAGAAGATTCGAATCGGGATTCGAGCGATTCGGCGCCTTTTGTAAATTGGAATATTAATATAGGAACTTATGAATTTTTTGAAAACTTTTCTGGCGGGACTTCTTGCGGTTGTCGTGGGAACGGTCCTTGTATTTTTCCTCTGGATTTTCCTGTTGTTGGGAATTGCCGGTTCGATGGAGAAGAGCGTGGCGGTCTACCCCGAATCGATCCTGAAGATCGATTTTTCGGAGATGCTGACCGATGCTCCGTCGTCCGACCCGCTGGCGGGGATCGACGTCATGACGCTTCAGTCCATGCCTCAGCTCTCGTTGTTCAAGGCGCTCCGGGCCCTCGAAGCGGCTGCTTCCGACGACCGGATCAAGGGTGTTTACCTGCGGATGAACGGTACGGGCGGGATTGCCGGTACGGCCCTGCTCGAAGAGTTGCGGGCAGCCCTCGAAGAGTTCAAGCAGAGCGGCAAGTTCGTGATAGCCTATAACGAGACCTACTCCCAGGGGCAGTATTACCTTGCTTCGGTGGCTGACCGGATCTACCTGCAGCCCGAAGGGGGGATGGACTGGTCGGGACTGGCCTCGAACGTCACCTTCTACAAGGGGCTGCTGGACAAACTCGACCTCAACGTGGAGGTTTTCCGTCCGACGGCCTGCAGGTACAAGAGCGCCGTGGAGCCGTTTATTCTGGAGAAGATGTCGCCGGCCAACCGGGAGCAGATGCAGGCGCTGGTCGATTCGATGTGGGAGACCATTTCGGGAGATGTCTGCGCGGCACGCGGCATCGACTCCGTGGAGATGCGCCGCATTACGGACAACCTCGAAGTGACGCTTGCCGACGAGGCCCTCAAGTACGGATTCGTCGACGAACTGCTCTATGAGGATCAGATGAACGATGTTTTCGACAGTCTGGGTGTGGAGTCCGACGGTGGGGATTACCGTTTCGTGACCCTCGGAGAATACGCCGCGCAGGTGGGTGCCGATCTGAAGAACATTTCGGCGGACCGGGTGGCCATCGTCTATGCCGACGGTCAGATTGTTGACGGCGAGGGTTACGGCAATGAGATTTACGGCAATACGCTGGCGGCGAAACTGGCTGACGTGCGTCGTGACGATCAGGTCAAGGCGGTCGTTGTGCGGGTCAACTCGCCGGGCGGCAGTGCGCTGGCTTCGGATGTGATCTGGCGTGAAATGGAGCTTCTGCGGGCCGAGAAACCCGTAATCGTCTCGATGGGCTCCTATGCGGCCAGCGGCGGATACTACATCTCCTGCCCGGCCGACGTCATTGTGGCCGACCGGCTGACGCTGACCGGTTCGATCGGTGTCTTCGGGATGATCCTGGATCCGCGCGAGGCACTGAAGAACAAGCTCGGGATCACCATTGACGGAGTTCAGAGCAACAAATCGTCGGATTTTCTGGGCAAGGGACCGCTGACGCCCGTGCAGCGTGCGATGATCATGCGCGGGGTGGACCGGGTCTACACGACCTTTACGAATGACGTGTCCGAGGGCCGCAATCTGCCGATTGAACGGGTTCTGGAGATAGCCGGCGGCCGGGTCTGGTCGGGAGAAGAGGCTTTGGGAATCGGATTGGTGGATGCCTGCGGCGGTTTGAAGACGGCCATTGCGCTGGCGGTTGACAAGGCTGAATTGGGTGAAAACTACCGGGTTGTCGAGGTAACGGAGCAGCCGACGGGTTTGGCGGCGGTGTTGGCTTCGTTGAGCCGGAGTGTGCGTGCGTGCGTGACACGTTCGGAACTGGGCGGCATGATGAAGGAGTACGAGGCGGTCCGTGAGGCGCTGAGCCAGCAGGGAATCGTGATGTATTCGCCCTATCGCGTGGAGTTTCGGTAAGGTGGATTTTTCGCAACGGGCGGAGAGCCTTCCAAATCCGGAAGGCTCTCCGTTTTTTGTATTCAAACCCGGGTCGGCGCCTTTTCGGAATAAAATACGGAAGAAAAGAAGGATATGTCAAAAAAGTATTGTATCTTGTAACGACATATCATTTCAAGCGTATGGAAAAGCAGTACGAGGATGCGATCTATGAGATTACGCCGCTGTCGGAAAAGGATTGTTTCTACATCATCGAGCGTTACAAGTCGGAGTTCACGTTCCCGCTCCATTCCCATGCCGAATACGAGCTCAATTTCGTGGAGAACGGACGGGGTATCCAGCGTATCGTGGGGGACTCCATCGAGGAGATCGGTGACTATGACCTGACCCTGATTGCGGGCAAGGAGTTGAAACACGCCTGGAAGCAGCACAAATGCACCTCGAAGAAGATTCGGGAGATCACGATCCAGTTCTCGTCGGATCTGTTTTTCGGGAGTCTGCTCTCCAAAAACCAGTTCAATTCCATCCTCCACATGCTCGAAAAGGCGCGTGTGGGCTGCTCCTTTCCCATGAGCGCCATCCTGAAGGTCTACTCGCTGCTTGACCATCTGGCCTCGGAACAGGGTTTCTATGCGGTTCTGAAGTTTCTGACCATCCTCTACGAGTTGTCGTTGTGCGAGTCGCGTCCTTTGTCGAGCAGTTCGTTCGCCTGCATCAGCGATTCGGCGGACAGCCGCCGCGTGCAGAAGATCTATGCCTATATCAACCGCAATTATAATAAAGAGGTGCGTCTTGCACAGTTGGCCGAGCTTGTAGGGATGAGTCCCACGGCATTCAGTCGTTTTTTCACCCAGCGGACTGGGAAAAATCTCTCCGATTATCTGATCGAGATCCGTTTGGGTCATGCAGTGCGTATGCTGGTCAATACGACCCAGTCCGTATCCGAGATCTGCTTTGAGTGCGGTTTCAACAACATTTCGAACTTCAACCGCATTTTCAAGCGCAAAAAGGGGTGTTCGCCCAAGGAGTTCCGCAGTAATTACCAGCGGGTGAAGAAGATCATATAGCACTGGCGGAACATTTCAGGGTTCTGTCGTGCGGGGGTGGCAAGATGTGCCGTCACCATTTTTCCGGGTTGTTCCGGAGGAAAGGCTATGCGTCGATTTACGGAATCGGCGCACGGAAATGGTCATTTCTGTTCCCGGGATGCCTAAGTATAATTCTTTGCTAAGAAAGTATCAATATATGATTTGACAGTACACTATATTTGCTGTCGAATTTAGTGGTGAATCCGACTCTGAGGCGGAGATCGCCGCAGGACCCAAACTTAAAATCTTTATTATGAACCTAAAACGGATTGCGACGGTGACGCTGTTGTCAGGCGTCATGTCGGTTCTGCATTTGTCGGCCCAGACACCATCGGTCTCGGGTACGGTCAAATGGACAGATGACGGGAATCCCCTTCCCGGCGTATCGGTAATTATCCGAAACACGAACAAAGGAACGACTACCGATTATCAGGGACGCTATTCGATCGGAGCGATGAAGGGGGATACGCTGGACTTCCGGTTCATCGGCATGAAGCCGGTGATGATGGTTGTCGGCAAGGCTTCGAGAATCGATGTCGAGATGAGTTCCGTATCGGAAGGCATCGACGAGGTGGTAGTGGTCGGATACTCGCTGATGAAGAAGAGCGACCTGACGGGCAGTGTTCAGAACGTAAGCTCCGAAGAGCTGATGAAGAGTCGCCCGGCGAGTCTCGAACAGGGACTGCAGGGCCGGATTGCCGGAGTCAACGTCGTCCGTAACGACGGTGCTCCCGGAGGTGGAATCAGCGTACAGATCCGCGGTTCCAACTCCTTCATGGGCAGTACGGAGCCGTTGTACGTCATTGACGGGGTTCCGTTCACGGCCTCCAACGACGATGAATCGATGACTTTCGACGAGAATGAGGTCGCCAGCCGCAACGTACTGTCGTTCCTCGACCCGGAAAACATCGAATCGATCGAGATTCTGAAGGATGCATCGGCTGTGGCACTCTATGGATCGCGCGGCTCCAACGGCGTGGTGATGATCACCACGAAGAGCGGCCGGAAGGGTTCGAACCGCCTGACTTTCAATGCTACGCTGAGCATCAGCCAGGTTTCGAACAAACTCCGGATGCTGACCGGAGCCGAATATGCCGAGTACCGCAACCAGGCCTATATCAACACCCAATACATCAATACGGGAACGTTTAACCCGCAGGGGTTGCCCCATTTGGGCGATGTCGGGCCGCTGGGAACCTATGTGAAGGGCCCCAAGGATTACGATAACGATCCTTACTACTGGCAGGATGCGATTTTCCGCACGGCCATCTCCCAGAACTACTCGCTGAACTACTCCGGGGCTTCGGCCAAGGGCGACTATGCGGTGGGTCTCTCCTACCTCGATCAGACGGGTACGGTGGTTAATTCGGGCTACGACCGTCTGAACGTGAATCTGAAATTGAATCAGAATATCAAACCGTGGCTGAAGATCGGTACGTCGACCAACTTCTCGATGGCGAACTCCGACATGATCAAGACGGCGACCAGCAACCAGAACAACGGTGACGAGGGTGTGATCCGTTCGGCACTCTACTATCCGCCGCTGTACAGGATCGAGGAGCAGCCGGGATACGAGGAGTACCAGCTCGTATCCAACCCGCTGGACTATACGGCGGCCATGAACAAGAACAAGAATTATACGATTTACAGCTCCAATTATGCAAATGCGACTTTGACGAAAGGTTTGATTTTCCGCACGGTGTTCTCCTACAAGGCCTCCATGAACTTCAACAACCGTTATTTCCCCAAGAATCTCTACGAGGGGCGTTCGGTTGGTGGCAAGTCGTTGGCCGGAGATATTCAGAGCCAGCGGTATCTGTGGGACAACTTCCTGATGTTCAACCGCACGTTCAATAGCCGGCACAACGTCAGCGCAACGCTGGGTGTGAGTTGGGAGGATTACAGCTACTACAGCAAACAGGTAACCACCCAGGGCTTCGGCTACGACGGCAACAACGGTTGGATTCTGGAGGACGGTACGGCGCCTCAGACGCCCAAGTCCGTCAAGCAGGACGCCACGCTTTTCTCCGTGATCGCCCGTGCAGCCTATACCTACGACAACCGCTATTTCGTGACGGCGACCTTCCGTCGTGACGAGTCGAGCAAGTTTGCCAAGAATAACAAAGCGGCCTATTTCCCCTCGATCGGTGTGGCCTGGACGGCGAGCCGGGAGAAGTTCCTGCGGGAGAGCCGGGCCGTTACGAATCTCAAGCTGCGTTACAGCTACGGTCTTTCGGGTAATGCCGGTATCGGTCCTTACGGTTCGTTGCTGTTGTTCGGCAGTGCGAACTACCCCTTCGGGGCGAGTGTTTCGCCGGGCTATGCCATTGAAGGTACTAACCCCGGAAATCCGGACCTGAAGTGGGAGACGACCTATCAGCACGATTTGGGTATCGAGTTGAGCCTGTTCAATGTTTTGGACCTGGAGGTTGATTTCTACGACAAGACGACCAAGGATCTGATTCAGAACAAGGATTTGAGTCCGAGCAGCGGTATGAAGAGCGTGCTGATGAATGTCGGCGAGGTGAACAACAAGGGTATGGAGATCACGGCGAATGCACGGGTTCTGAACAAGAAGGACCTGAGCCTGAACATCGGCGGAAACATCTCTTTCAATAAGAACAAGATCACGAATCTGAATGGTTTGCGGATCTTCCCGAACAATCTGTGGAACGACTTGCGTCCGTATATTCTCGAAGAGGGGCACTCGATCGGGCAACTGTACGGATACCGGGAGGAGGGTATCTGGAATACGCGCGAGGAGGTGATCAACAGCAAACAGTTCCAGACCCAGTATCCGGGTTATGCGGTGAGCGACAACGATGAAGCGACCGAGTTGATCATCAAGCAGAAGTGGCTGGGCGAGGTCAAGATCTACGACAAGGACGGCAACGGAGAGATCAACGATGCCGATCAGGATTACATTGGGGATGTGAATCCGGATTTCATCTACGCCTTCAATGTGGACTTTTCGTATAAGAATTTCGATTTCTCGATTCTCTTCAACGGCGTTCACGGCAACGACATCATCAACATGCCGAGCCTTCGCAACTACAACCTGGGCCAGACCCGCAATATTCCCAAGAGCATTCTGGACGATGCGTGGGTTCCGGGCGGTAGCGGCAAGAGCCCGAAGATCTATACTACGACCAGCCGGGACCTCTATTTCTCCCGTCGTTACGTCGAGGACGGCTCGTATCTGAAGTTGCGGAACATTTCGTTCGGCTATACGTTCAAGAATCCGGTCAAGGGAATCGGTTCCCTGCGGCTGTACGTATCGTTGAACAACCTTTGGACGATTACGGACTACACCGGTTACGATCCCGAGGTCAACGCCTTCGGAACGAATCCGTCGCGCCGGGGTGTGGATGCCGGCGGTTATCCCCAGTCCAGGGAGTATCTGTTCGGAATTAACTTAACGCTGTAAACGACACGAACGATGAAAAACATATTATCTTTAGTTTTGGGGCTGTCGTTGATGCTTGCGGCCTGTGACATGGAGGAGCGGCCCTACACCATCAACGATTCGATGACGCAGACCGAGGAGGGTGCGGCCCTGGCCGTCACGGCGATGTACAACACCTTCTGGAGCACGTCGCTGATGAAAAAGTCCTACATGGAGTGTATCGACATGGACCACGACCACTCCGCCGCCCCGTCGTGGGTGATGTCCGGAGCCGGTGAGGGAAACATGACGAACCACTGGTCCTACAACACCTCGTCGGACCCCTTCTATGCCTTCTATGCCCTGATCAACCGGGCCAATTACGTGATCGAGAAGGTTGCCGAGTCGCCCATCGAGGAGACCGTGCGGAACCAGTATCTCGGAGAGGCCTATTTTCTGCGAGCCTTCTCCTACTTCCATCTGGTGCGCATGTACGGTCCGGTGCCGTTGCGGCTCAAGTACGACGATCTGGGCGATAAGGCCCGCTCTTCGGTGCAGGAGGTTTATCAGCGGATTACCGACGATCTGGACGATGCCTGCACGCTGATGACCGAATGGGGCACGTCGTCCGGAAACTGGGGACATGCCAACAAGACGGCGGCCAAGATTCTTCTGGCGCGAGTCTATGCCACGATGGGCTCTGCGGCCTTGGCGGGCAGCGTCGAGATGAAGGTCGACATCAAGGGTTCGCTGCAGAATTTCGATACGGCGGCTGTGGCCGGATTCGAGGATGTGGATGCGAAGGAGTGCTATGAGAAGGTGGTTGAGATCTGCGATGAGGTGATTGCCCGCAAAGGGATCGATTATGATTACATGCCGGCCTTCAACCAGATTTGGGGAGCACCCAATTTCCGCAACAAGGAGTTCGTATGGGGTGTGGCCGGAAACTCCTTGAGTGACTTCACGACGGAGCACCTCGGGTATTATTATACGGCTCCGACCTATTACGGCCGGGGTTGGGCCGGGATTACCGAGCACGCCTACGGTCTGTATGCGGGGAATGACGAGCGGGGAGAGCATGGAATCTTCCACTATATCAAACAGGCCTGGAACAACACGGCGAACTATGTCCGGATGCCGGACGACCCGGAGAAATACCCCACGGGTCCCGACGGGAAACCGGCGCGCAGCGTATCGAACTACTACTACACTTACTTTATCACCAAGTGGTATACGGGCGATGGTACGGTGGACAATCCGATTCCGAATACGACCGAACCGGGCTATGCGTTGAAGGAGCAGGATGTCATTCTGATCCGTTTCATCGAGCTGTACCTGCTTCGCGCCGAGGCGTACAACGAACTCGATTTCCCGGGCAAGGCTCTGGAAGATCTGGATGTGGTGCGGGCCCGGGCCAAGGCGGACCTGCTTTCGGGAACGACGAGCGACAAGACGGAGATCCGCAGCCTCATTCTGCAGGAACGCGCCATGGAGTTCATGCAGGAGTTCAACCGCAAGTTCGATTTGCTGCGTTGGGGGCTCTACCTGGATGTCATGAACCAGACGCAGTCGGTCCGGATCCAGGGTACGGGGTTGTCGATTTCGAAGGTGCGTCAGCCGCGCAGCATCCTGTATGCCGTCCCGCTCAACGAGATCAACAACAACAGACTGTTCGGTCCCAACAACAGCGGTTATTAAGCTTAAATTCAAAAAAATCCGAAACTCATGAAAGCAATCTATTTGTGGATTTCGATTCTCTTGTTCGCAGCGACGGGTTGTGCGGATGAGAATTACGATTACGGAGACAAGGATGCTCCGAAGATCGAATATGCGATCGATCCGGTATCGATGGTACGTCTGGATGAAGTGACCGTTGGTCAGGCCGTACAGTTTGTCGGCGACAATCTCGGATCGGTTCACAAGATCTCGATCAACGGCGTGGAGGTCGCCATCGGTTCGACGACGCGGCTTACCAATTCGCTCTATCTGACCATTCCGCGTTTGACGCGCAGCGAGAGCTATGTCATGATCCTCGAAAACGATTTCGGGTCGACGGAGGTCTCTCTTTCGATCGGGTTCCCGCCCTTTGAGATTACGGGTATCTTCAACGAGTGGACCCCGCCCGGACAGGAACTCAAGCTGCTCGGCGAGAGCATGGACCTCTATGCCAAGGTAGGTGTTTCGAAGCTGATGTTCGGCGACAAGGCGGCCCTGGTGACCGAGGTATCGGAGACCTGGGTGAAGGCAGTCGTTCCCGAAGGCGTCGGGAACAAGACGGTGATCACGTTCTTGGCCGACGATGCGTCGGAAGGGGTGAAGTGTCCGGTCCGGTATCGGGACGACACCTTTATCATCGAGAATCTCGAAAACAAGAGTACGACCCGATATCCGGAATGGGTGGTTCCGAATGACGACTACCCCGCTCCGCTCGATCCGGCTCCGACCGAAGGCAGCCAGTATACGCGGATCGTCACCGAAGTCGGAAAAACCGGTCTGGTGAACATGATCGGCAATTACAACCTTGTAATTCCGGAGTCCTATTTTACGACCGATGCGGACAATTACGTGCTGAAATTCGAATTGTGCACGCTTAAGCCGATTGCCTATCGTGTGGCCATCGCATTGAATCAGAGTACGAACTGGTATGCTTTCGGGCCCTCGTCGCTCACGACGGATCCGTCGAAGATGATCTCGACCGACGGCGAGTGGCAGACCTTTACCATCCCGATGGACACCTGGAAGAACAAGGGTGGCACGAAAAACATGCGTATGTGGGTGGGAAGCCATCCTTCGGGCAATTCCTACGACTTCTGCATCGACAATGTACGGCTCCAGCCGATAAACTGGGAATAGACGAAAAATGAAAAGAATAACTTGTATTGCAGTTCTGGTGAGTATCTTGTGCCCGATTTTCTTGCGGGCACAAGACTCCACCTACTTCCGTGCGAATGAGTGGCGCGAACAGATCGAGGCCTATTATGAAAACGATCGGCAGCACTTTCCCGAAGCGGGTTCGATTCTTTTTGTGGGGAGTTCGTCGATTCGGATGTGGAAGGACCTGGCGAGCTATTTCCCGGAGCATCGGGTTCTCTCCCGCGGTTTTGGCGGGGCGTGGATCAGCGACGTGCTCTACCACATGCAGCGCCTGGTGATTGCCTATGATCCGGCTCAGATTGTCCTGTATGCCGGGGAGAACGACCTGGCCAACGGAGTATCGCCGGCTGCGGTGGTTGAGGATGTCCGGTGTTTCCTCCGCCTTGCGGAGATCTTTTTGCCGGGGGTTCCGGTTGTGGTGCTGTCGGTCAAGCCGTCGCCCTTCAGCAGCCGTATCCTGGAGAAGCAGCGCGAGACCAACCGGATGCTGGAGGCCTTGTGCCGGGAGAGGAAACAGGTCACCTATGTGGATGTGGCGTCGTTGATGTTCGATGCACAGGGAGCCCTCCGCCCCGAACTCTACCGCGACGACAAACTGCACATGACTCCGGAGGCCTACCGGTTGTGGGCAGAGAAGATAGAACCCTTGTTGATCGATAATAAATAGTGATGTTATGAGACTTTCGAGTTTGATATTGTTCCTTGTGCTGTGGGTCGGGACGGTGACGGGGCAGCCGTCGCGTCAGCCGGTTGAGGTGCGGGTTGTTCCCGAACACGCCGACTGGTGTGTCGACCGCGGGGAACGGATCCGGTTTCGGATCTCGGTAGTGAAGGACGGGCATTATCTGGAGAACCTGACCCTTCGATATGAATACGGACCGGAGAAGATGCCTGCAACCCGGAGTGAAGAGGTGCTCTACAAGGGCGGTGAACTGACCGTCGATGCCGGACGTTCGGATATTCCGGGTTTTGTGACGTGCCGTGCGGAGGTTGAGGTGGAAGGGAAGGAGTATTCCGACTTGGCCAAAGTCGGGGTGGATCCCGAACACATCGAAGCGGTGGCCAGGATGCCGGAGGATTTCGACCGCTTTTGGAAAGGGGAGATTGCGGCGTTGAAGCGCATTCCGCTCGATGCCCGGATGACCCTGCTGCCGGAGCGCTGCACCGCACGCTCGGATGTTTACCACGTCAGTTTCCAAAACGAACGACAGGGGTCGCGGATCTACGGCATTCTCTCGGTTCCGAAGGCTCCGGGGCGTTATCCCGCGATCCTGAATGTCCCCGGGGCAGGCGTAAGGGCCTATCAGGGGGACACCTACCTGGCTGATGACGGTTTCATCTCGCTGACGATCGGCATCCATGGCCTCCCGGTCACGCTGGATGACGAGGTGTATGCTTCTTTGGCTGCAGGGGCCCTGGACCGCTATTGGCTGCAGGGGCTGGACAACCGCAAGGATTTTTATTATCGGCGGGTCTATCTCGGGCTGGTCCGTTCCATCGATTTCATCTATACGCTGCCCCAGTTCGACGGTGATTTCGTGGCGGTGAGCGGCGGCAGCCAGGGAGGAGCCCTTTCGATCGTGGCGGCGGCTCTGGACAAGCGGGTGCGTTGTTATTCGGCGTTCTACCCGGCGCTGTGCGATCTGACCGGGTATTTGAACGGGCGTGCGGCCGGATGGCCTGCGATGTTCCGTTACGAGGAGGACAAGACGACCTGTGTGGTAGCGCAGAAAGCGGCCGTAAGCGCCTATTTCGATGTGGTGAACTTTGCCCGGAAGGTGTCGGTTCCGGGATTCTTCTCCTGGGGATACAAGGACGAGGTGTGTCCTCCCACGTCGATGTATGCGGCCTACAATGCGGTGACGGCCCCCAAGCAGCTGGTCGTATATCCCGACACGGGACACTGGAACTACCCCGAGCAGTGGGTCAAGAAGCAGGCGTTTATCAAATCGATGATTTCACGCAAACAATAGAACGAATCACATGAGAACAGGAAATCGGCTTATGAAAGCCTTGTTCCCGCTTATTGCGGCCATGACCGTCTGGACGGCCTCGGCCGTGTTGCCGGGCAAGAATCCCCGGGAAAAGATGTGGCTGCCGGAGATCGAGCGTTTTGCCGCACAGGACAGCGTCGATTTTCCCGGGGTCGGGAAGATCCTCTTTGTGGGGAGTTCTTCGATCAGGACCTGGAAAAATATCGAACAGTATTTCCCGGGATACGATATTGTGCGGCGGGGAGTGGGCGGGAGCCACCTCGAAGACATCATCTATTTTGCCGACCGGATCGTGTTTCCCTACAGGCCGCGTCAGATCGTGCTCTACGAAGGGGACAACGACCTCAAGGATGGATTCACGCCCGAGCGATTCCTGGACGACGTGAAGACGTTCGTGCGGCTTGTGGAGCTGCACAGCCCCGGGACCGAAATCATCCTCCTGTCGGTCAAGCCGTCGCCGTCGCGCCGCCATGTGGAGGAGAAATACCTTAAAGCCAATGAATTGATGGAAGCTTATGCCGCAGAGAAAGAGCATGTGAAGTATCTGGACATCACCGCACCGTTGAAGGACGGAGACAGATACCGTGCGGACATGTTCCACGGAGACAGCCTGCACGTTACGCCGAAGGCCTTCCGGGAGTGGGCCCGGATCATTACGCCGCACCTGATTCCCGGGCCGGGCACGGTTTCGAAACTCTCCACTCCTGGCAGCACTCTGCAGACGGAGGCGCTCTATGCGAATCTGAACCGGATGGTCGGCAACAAAACGATGTTCGGCCATCAGGACGATACGGCCTATGGGGTTGAATGGGAGAAAAAAGCGGGAGGTAGTGATGTGCGTGCCGTTTGCGGGGACTATCCGGCCGTCTACGGATGGGAGATCGGCGGGATCGAGCACGACGGTTCACGGAATCTGGACAAGGTGGATTTCGACCGCATGAAGCGTCTGATCCGTGAAGCCTATGAACGGGGAGGAGTCAATACGATCAGTTGGCACGCCGACAACCTTGTGACGGGCGGGAATACGTGGGATCTGACCGGCGGCAACGTCGTGGCGACGCTCCTGCCCGGGGGTGAACACCATGCCGAATTCTGCCGCTGGCTCGACCGGGTTGCCGAATTCCTCGCTTCGCTCAAGGGTCCGAATGGCGAACCGATCCCGGTGATTTTCCGACCGCTGCACGAGCATACGGGGAGTTGGTTCTGGTGGGGCCGGGACTTCTGCTCGGCTGACGAGTATGTGGCCCTGTGGCGGCAGATCGTGACCTACCTGCGTGATGTCAAAGGTTTGAAGAATCTGATATACTGCTATTCTCCGGACCGGGTCCGCAGCGAAGCCGAGTATCTGGAGCGCTATCCCGGTGAGGAGTATGTCGATCTGTTGGGTCTGGACCTCTACCATTTCAAGGGAGAGGAGGGGCTTGACGAGTACCGGACGTGTGCCGACCGGTCGCTGAATGTGCTGCAGCGCGTGGCGTGCCGTGAGGGGAAGCCGTTTGCCTTTACGGAGACGGGTCTGGAGTCGATTACCATGGACAACTGGTTCAGCGAGGTGCTCTACCCGCTGGTTGCGAAATACAAACCGGCCTACGTTCTCGTGTGGCGGAATTCCAACCGGATCGAAAACCATTTCTACGCACCCTATCCGGGCCACGCATCGGCCGCCGGTTTCGTGAAGTTCAAGGAGCGACCGTCGATTCTGTTCAACGGCGATCTGCAGCATATGTACGAGAATCAATAGTTATATCCATGGAGAATTACCAAGAGAGAATCGACGCGCTGTATCGCAGACACGAAGCGTTGTTGCAAGAGCCCAATATTCCGCAGGAAGGCGGCAACGGTATTTTCCGGCGTTACAGGAATCCGGTATTGACCGCCGCACATGTTCCGTTGACCTGGCGGTACGATTTTTCGCAGGTGCGGAATCCTTTTCTGCTGGAGCGGATCGGTGTGAATGCCGTTCTCAATTCGGGGGCCATGCTTTTCAACGGGCGTTACACGCTGGTTGCCCGGGTGGAGGGTGCGGACCGCAAATCCTATTTTGCCGTTGCGCAGAGCGAGAACGGAATCGACAATTTCCGGTTCTGGGATCGTCCGGTTCAGCTCGACGAATCGGACGAGGAGGCTGTCAATGTCTACGACATGCGTCTCACGGCACATGAAGACGGTTGGATCTACGGCATTTTCTGCGTCGAGCGGAAGGATCCGAATGCACAGCCTGGGGATCTCTCCTCGGCGGTTGCTTCGGCGGGCATCGCCCGGACGCACGATCTGGTCCATTGGGAACGGCTTCCGGATCTGCGTTGCAAGAGCCAGCAGCGCAATGTGGTCCTCCATCCCGAGTTTGTCGACGGGAAATACGCTCTTTACACGCGGCCTCAGAACGGTTTCATCGAGACCGGGCAGGGCGGGATCGGCTGGGCGCTGGTCGACGACATCACCCATGCCGAGGTCTGCGACGAGAAGATCATCAATTTCCGTCATTACCATACGATCAAGGAGTTGAAGAACGGCGAAGGCCCGCATCCGATCAAGACGCCGAAAGGGTGGCTGCACCTGGCCCACGGGGTTCGCGGCTGTGCATCCGGACTGCGTTACGTGCTCTATCTCTACCTGACGGATCTGGAGCGTCCGTGGGAGCTGATTGCCGAACCGGCGGGCTATTTCATGGCTCCCGAGGGTGACGAGCGGGTCGGCGACGTCTCCAACGTGCTCTTTTCGAACGGCTGGATTGCCGCGCCGGACGGGACGGTCTACATCTACTATGCGTCGAGCGACACACGTATGCATGTTGCCGTGTCGAGCGTGGAACGTTTGTTGGACTACTGCCTGAACACCCCGGCCGACGGTTTGAGGACGGGGTTGTCGGTTCGGTCGATCAACGAACTGATCGACCGTAACTTGGCCTCCGGATATTCGAGATAGTCATAAAAAACGCATGAAAGAGTCTGCAATGATCGGGTTTCGGGAAAAGATCGCCTACGGGTTCGGGGACATGTCTTCTTCCATGTTCTGGAAGATCATAGGCATGTACATGCTGTTCTTCTATACGGATGTTTTCGGGCTGGCTCCGGCCGCCGTCGGCACGATGTTCCTGCTGACGCGGATCTGGGATACGGTCAACGACCCGATCATGGGAATGATTGCCGACCGGACCCATACGCGCTGGGGGCGTTTCCGACCCTACCTGTTGTGGGGCGCGGTTCCCTTTGCGGTGATCGGTGTGCTGGCCTTCTCCACGCCGGACCTCACGCCGGGGTGGAAACTGGTCTACGCCTATGTGACCTATACGCTGCTCATGATGATCTACACGATGGTCAATGTTCCGTATGCCTCGCTGCTGGGGGTCATCTCCTCCGATCCCGGGGAGCGCAATATTCTCTCCTCCTACCGGATGTTCTTCGCCTATCTGGGCAGTTTCATTGCGGTAGGGCTGGCCGAACCGCTGGTCGGCCTCTTCTCCGATCCGGGGGATGTGCATTCGGAGGCCCACGGGTGGCAGTGTACGATGATGGTTTTCGGGGCGGTCTGTGCCGTACTCTTCGTGCTCTGCTTCAAGTGGACCCGGGAGCGGGTTACGGTCAGCACGCCGAAAAACACCTCGGTTGGAAAGGACCTCAGGGATCTGTTGGTGAACCGTCCCTGGTGGATCCTGCTCGGGGCGGGAATCGCGGCGCTGATCTTCAACTCGATCCGGGACGGCGCCACGATCTACTACTTCAAATACTACGTGCTGGATGAAGGTGTTTCAGGCTTCGGCGGCGGATTGTTTTCGCTTTCGGCGCTTTATCTGATGCTGGGTCAGTTGTCCAACATGGTGGGAGTGGTCCTGGCTTCGCCCCTGTCCAACCGTTTCGGCAAGAGAACCACCTATATGGGTGCGATGGTCGTGGCTTGTGTGCTGAGTCTGGTTTTCTACGCCTTCTCGCCCGATCAACTGCTTGGGATCTTCGTCTTCCAGGCCCTGATCAGCATCTGTGCCGGGTGTATCTTCCCGCTCCTGTGGTCCATGTACGCCGATATTGCGGACTTTTCGGAATGGAAGACCGGGCGGCGTGCCACGGGACTGATCTTCTCCTCCTCCTCGATGTCTCAGAAGCTGGGCTGGACGCTCGGCGGGGCCGTGACGGGCTGGCTGCTCGGTTATTACGGTTTCCAGGCCAATGCGGCGCAGAGCGATGAGGCGATCCGCGGCATTCGGATGATGCTGAGTTATCTGCCGGCCGTCGGGGCTTTTCTCTCCGTGGTGCTGATCTGGCTCTATCCGCTGAGTGAACGGCGGGTTCAGATCATCTCCCGCAAATTGCAGCAACGTCGTAACAAAACAGAGGAGCAAAACGTATGATGGAATCCTTGAAGCGTTTGATTCCGGAGTTGTCGGAGGAGTTGCGAGAAGACATTCTTCCCTTCTGGATCGGATTGGAGGACCGCGAACGGGGCGGTTTTTTCGGACGTATGGATGGAACGGGGGTGTTGCATCCCGATGCCCCGAAAGGGGTTGTCATGCACGCCCGGATTCTGTGGACCTTCTCGGCGGCTTACCGCCTGTTCGGCGATCCGGCCTGTCGGGCGGCAGCCGAGGCTGCCAGGGCAAGCCTGCTCGGAAACTTCTGTGACAAGGAGTATGGCGGGGTTTACTGGACGATTTCCGCCGACGGTCGGCCGCTGGAGACGAAGAAGCAGTTTTACGGCCTGAGTTTCGTGATCTACGGTCTGAGCGAATACTGTCGGGCCACGGGCGATCGGGAGGCTTTGGATGCTGCGGTCCGACTGTATGGGGAGATCGAACACCATGCCTTCGATCCGCGGTATGACGGTTATTTCGAGGCGTCGGACCGGGCTTGGAACCTGCTGGACGACATGCGTCTGAGCGACAAGGATGCCAACGAAAAGAAGACGATGAATACCCACCTGCATATCCTGGAGGCCTATACGAACCTCTACCGGGTTTGGCCGGATCCGGATTTGCGGCGGCAGCTTGCGAACCTGCTCCGGCTCTTCCTGCGGCGGTTGCTCTCTCCGGCCACGAACCATCTGGGGCTCTTTTTCGGCGAGCGCTGGGAGGATCGGAGCGAGGGGATCTATTCGTATGGTCACGACATCGAGGCTTCGTGGCTTTTGTTCGAGGCGGCGGAGGTGCTCGGGGATCCGGAATTGATGCAGGAGGTGCTGCCGCGGACTTCGGCACTTGCCCGTGCGGCGTTGGAGGGCTATATGCCGGACGGGAGTATGGCTTACGAGGGTAATGCCGGAGGGATCACCGACCGGGAGCGGCACTGGTGGGTTCAGGCCGAAACGATGGTCGGGTTGTACTATCTGTCAGCCTTCCACGGGGAGGAGCGGGCCGCAGCCATGCTGCTCGATACGTGGGATTATATCAAGGGCCACCTGCTCGACCGGGAATCGGGCGAATGGTTCTGGAGTATCCGTGCCGACGGACGGGTGAATCTCGACGACGACAAGGCCGGGATCTGGAAATGTCCCTATCACAACGGGCGGATGTGCCTGGAACTGCTCGAACGGTTGGGAGCAGCTCCCAACCGGAAATAACCGACTTTCTGCTCTACTTGAAAAGGCGTCTCCCGTTCGGGAGGCGTCTTTTTTTGGAATGATTCGTGTTGGGAGGGCGGTTTTGTTTTCGATTTCCATTATCTTTGTGAAATGCAGGATGCGGTTCGGCAAAGGGTGAGGCTGGCTTTCCTGTTTTGCACGCCCGCATCAGGATCTTGACAATATGGCAGTAATCAGATTGACCAAGGAATTTTCGTTCGAGGCGGCGCACGCCCTCGACGGTTACGACGGCCCGTGCCGTGAAATCCACGGGCACTCCTACCGGCTTTTCGTGACGGTGAAGGGATCCCCGGTCCGGGACCCGGAGAACCCCAAATGCGGGATGGTGATGGATTTCGGCGTCTTGAAACGCATCGTAAACGAGGAGATCGTTTCGCGCTTCGACCATGCCCTGGTCCTGAAGCGCCCGGAGCCCGGATCGGAACTTTTCAGGGTCTTGTCGGCCCGTTTCGGGAATGTCGTGACGGTGGATTACCAGCCGACGTGCGAGAACATGCTGGGGGACTTTGCCGCGCGGATTGCTGCGCGGCTGCCCGAGGGCGTGACGCTCCATTCGCTGCGACTCCACGAGACCGCCACGTCGTTCGCCGAATGGTTCGCCGAAGACAATGCCTGACCCCTCCCCTTTCGACAAAACGACGCAATACACAGCTATGAAAAAACTCTTCCTGGTCGACGCCTATGCGTTGATATTCAAGTATTACTATGCGTTTCTGGGGCGTCCCATGCGCAACCGGACGGGGATGAATACCTCGGTGGTGTTCGGCTTCGTGAAGTTCCTGCGCGACATCCAGAAACGCGAACGACCCGATCTGCTGGGGGTTGCCTTCGATCCTCCGGGCGGGAGTTTCCGACGGGAGATTTTTCCGGAGTACAAGGCCAATCGCACGGAGACGCCCGAAGATATTCTGCTGTCGGTTCCCTACGTGAAACGGGTGCTGGAGGCGATGTGCATCCCGATCCTCGAAGTCGAGGGCTACGAGGCCGACGACGTGATCGGCACCCTCTCGCAGAAGGGCGCCGAGGCGGGTTACGATGTCTATATGGTGACGCCCGACAAGGATTACGGACAGTTGGTTCGCGACCGCTGCCGCATCTACAAGCAGCGGGGCGCCGACGGGAGTATCGAGATCGTGGGACGCGAGGAGATTCGCGAAAAGTACGGCATCGACGATCCGCAGCTGGTGCGGGATATCCTGGCCCTGTGGGGGGATGCGTCGGACAACATTCCGGGCGTCCCGGGGATCGGCGAGAAGAGTGCCTGCAAACTGGTCCGCGAATGGGGTACGGTGGAGAATATCCTGGCGAATGTCGATCGGATCCCCGGAAAGCAGGGCGAGAAGATCGCCGCCTGGGCCGACAACCTGCGGCTGGCCAAACGCCTGACGACCATCTGCCTCGACGTTCCGATCGAATTGCGCGAAGAGGATTTGACGGTCTGCGATCCGCATCTCGATGATTTGCGGGCGCTCTTTGCGGAGCTCGATTTCAAGGCGTTCCTGAATGATCTGGCCAACCTGGCTCCTCCCGAGCCGGTCCCGGACGGTCCCCGCCAGGAGGCGCAGACCCAACTGGCGGAGATGGCGCGGGCCAAGTCGGCCGCGGCGAAGAAGGCGGCGTTGGCCGGACAGGGAAACCTCTTCGGCGAGCCCGTGGTTCCGATGGCGGCGGCACCGGTTCCGGCGGCCGACCTGCAGGCTGAAGCCGAGGCGATGCAGTTCGAGACGGCGCAGACCACGCCCCACGAATATACACTCGTGGAGAGTGCCGACCACCTGCGGGAGGTGATTGCCGCGGTGGCGCGTTACGAGGAGTTCTGCTTCGATACCGAGACGACGGGACTCGACGTCTTCAACGACCGGATCGTGGGTTTGTCGCTGGCCGTGGAGCCCTTCAAGGCGTGGTACGTGCCCTTCAGGGAGGAGACCGCGCGTGAATATGCGGAGATCATCCGCCCGCTGTTCGAGAACGAACGCATCGCCAAGATCGGCCAGAATATCAAGTTCGACCTGATGGTTCTCAGGCAGTTGGGCGTTGAGGTCCGGGGTCGCTTCTACGATACGATGATCCTCCACTACCTGCTGGATCCCGAGTCGCGCCACAACATGAACATCCTGGCCGAAAAGTACCTGAACTACCGCCCGATCGAGATCGAGACGCTGATCGGCAAGGGGGCCAAGCAGCTGACGATGGATCTGGTGAACGTCGAGCGCGTGAAGGAGTACGCCGCGGAGGATGCCGACGTTACGCTCCGGCTCAAACGGGTGCTCTTCCCGCTGGTCGAGCAGATCGGACTGCAGCACCTCTATTTCGAGGTCGAGGCGCCGATGATCACCGTGCTGGCCGACATCGAGATGGCGGGCGTGCGGATCGACACGGAGGCGCTGGCCGCCTATGCCGTGGAGCTGAACCGCAAGCTGGCGGAACTGGAGGCTGCGGTGCGGGCCGAGGCCGGGGAGCCGAATCTGAACATCAACTCGACACGGCAGCTGGGCGAGGTGCTCTTTGCGAAGATGCGCATTGCCGAAAAGCCCAAGATGACGAAAACCAAGCAGTTCTGTACCGACGAGGAGTACCTCCAGTCGTTTGCGCACAAACACCGGATCGTCGATCTGATCCTCGAATACCGCGGGGTGAAAAAGCTGCTGTCGACCTATGTCGAGGCGCTGCCGCAACTGGTCAACCGCCGCACGGGACGGATCCATACGTCGTTCAACCAGGCGGTGACGGCCACCGGGCGCCTCTCGTCGACGAATCCCAACCTGCAGAACATCCCCGTGCGCGAGGAGATGGGCCGCCGCATCCGCAAGGCCTTCATTCCGTCAGACGACGACCATCTGCTTTTGTCGGCGGATTACAGCCAGGTGGAGCTGCGGCTGATGGCCCACCTTTCGGGCGACGAGTCGTTGATCGCAGCCTTCGAGCACGGGGAGGATGTCCACGCCTCGACGGCCTCGCGGCTCTTCAACAAACCGATCTCGGAGGTGACACCCGAGGAGCGGCGGCGGGCCAAGACGGCGAATTTCGGCATTATCTACGGCATTTCGGCCTTCGGACTGAGCCAGCGGCTGGAGATCCCGCGCAAGGAGGCCCGGGAGATCATCGACGGCTATTTCGCCTCCTACCCCAAGGTCAAGGAGTATATGGACCGCGTGGTGGAGCGGGCTCGGGAGGAGGGCTTCGTCTCGACGATCTTCGGGCGGCGGCGCTACCTCAACGACATCAATTCGCACAACGCTGTGGCGCGGGGCCTGGCCGAGCGCAATGCCGTGAATGCTCCGATCCAGGGTTCGGCGGCCGACATCATGAAGATCGCCATGATCGACGTTCACCGCCGTTTTGCGGCCGAGGGGATCCGCTCGCGGGTGATCCTGCAGGTGCACGACGAACTGGTGGTCGACATGCTGCGTGAGGAGCAGGAGCGGGTCGTGCGGATCGTCACCGAGAGCATGGAGTCCGCCGCGAAACTGAAGGTGCGGCTCATAGCCGATGCCGGGGTGGGCCGCAACTGGCTTGAAGCGCATTGAGTGAAACCGGGGACGCCTGCCGGAGCGGGGAGCCCTGCCGTTGAAAGGCGGGGACGCTCCGGGGGAGGCTCCGCAACGATAAATTCAGAGAAGTATGATCGAACCCCCTTACAACCCTTCGCCGTCGCGTTACGACGACGGCATGGTCTACCGCCGGGCGGGACGGAGCGGCGTGTTGCTGCCGCTGGTGTCGCTCGGGCTGTGGCAGAATTTCGGAAGCCGCCAGAGTTACTCGAAAGTCCGCGAAATGGCCCATTACGCTTTCGACCGCGGGATCGTGCACTTCGACCTGGCGAACAACTACGGTCCGGAGTACGGCACGGCGGAGGAGAATTTCGGCCGACTGATGGAGCAGTCGTTCCGCCCCTACCGCGACGAACTTTTCATCTCGACGAAGGCCGGATACGACATGTGGCCCGGACCCTACGGCAACTGGGGCTCGCGCAAATACCTGATGGCGAGCCTCGACCAGAGCCTCCGGCGCATGAAACTCGATTATGTCGACATCTTCTATTCGCACCGCTACGATCCCGAGACACCCCTCGAAGAGACCCTGCAGGCGCTGGTCGATATCGTCCGCAGCGGCCGGGCGCTCTACGTCGGATTGTCGCGCTATCCGCTCGAAGCGGCGCGTTTCGCCTTCGACTATCTGGCGGCGCGCGACGTGCCGTGCCTGCTCTTTCAGGATCGTTACAACCTGCTCGACCGTGCGCCGGTCGAAAGCGGGGTCTTCGACCTTTCGGTGGCGGCCGGGTCGGGCTTTATTGTCTTTTCGCCCCTGGCCCAGGGGTTGCTGACGAACCGTTATCTCGACGGTATTCCGGCGGGTTCGCGCATGGCCGAGGGGCGGACGCTGCGGAGCGACGTGCTCGACGAGGCGATGCTGGCGCGGCTTCGGGGCCTCGACGATCTGGCCCGGCAGCGGGGACAGTCGCTGGCCGAAATGGCGCTGTCGTGGCTGCTGCGCGACGAACGCATCTCTTCGGTGATCATCGGGGCCAGTTCGACGGCCCAGATTGCCGACAACCTGCGGGCGATGGAGAATCTGGACTTCTCGGACGACGAACTGACCCGGATCGAGCACCTGACCCGCGGATAGACATTTATCCGGGAGGGGATCGAACAACCTGTTTCAAGAAAAAGCCGGACCTTGTTGCAAGGCCCGGCTTTTCGTTGCGGCGCGGCGCGAGCGTCAGAACGAGACGCCGACGCGGATGCCGAAGTTGTTGATGTTGTTGATCTTGTAGACCAGCACGTCGCCGCTGTTGGTGGCGTAGCTGTAGTAGAGTGCCACGTGGAATCCCAGCCGGTAGTCGGGGCGCGGGAAGATCGACACGCCGACTTCCGGCGACATATAGAATCCCCAGGTCTCGGAGTATTGTCTGACGATGTAATAATAGGAGGACATCTCGGCGTAGCAGGCTCCCAGCTTCATGCCGACATAGGGTTGGAAAACGCTGTCGGTAAGCCAGTTGTATCGGCTCGTGACACCGAACGGGAGTTGGAACAGGGCGTGTTTCTGATTGGTGGTCAGGGCGGCGCCGTCCCCCAGGTCGAGGGTCTGGCGGTCGATGTCCTGCAGGTTGGTCTGGTAGGAGATGAAGGGTCCCACGGTGATGGCCGGCGTGACGAAGTAGCCGCCTTCGAAGTTCATGCCCCAACCCGATGTTTTATCGGCGAAGTCGTCTCCGAGGGGCACGCCCAATTGCCAGTCGATATTAATGTAGGTGTTGGGGAAGACCTGCGCTTTACCCGGCAGCGAGGCGGCCAGCATGACGACGCAGAATGCAAGGGTTTTGAAGTATTTCGATGTTTTCATGATCGGACAGATTTTGCGTTAAACTATTTTACCAGGTAGGGCGACTGTGCGAAAGCCTGCTCTACGCCCTCGACGGTACGCTGGAGGTTGAGTTCGGCATCGGAGGTCAGCAGGCCGCCGATGAAGGTGTCCCAGACGACGGGGAGTTTCTTGCCGCTCTCCTGATCGGCCTGGAGGTCGAGCATCTCCACGAGCAGCGAGCCGGCGGTGTAGGCGTAGTAGACGCTGTAGGGATAGTGCCATCCGGCCCAGTTGCCCCAGTACCCGGGCGCCCAGTAGTAGGGATAGTACCACCACCAGTAGGGGTTGTCATAGCCGACGAAATAGGTCTCCTGCCGCACGTAGCTGAGCTGGAGTCCCACGCTGGCCGCGGTTTTGTCGTCGGAGCGCGTGTAGCCTGCATCGTTCATGCCGCCCGCTACGGCGTCGATGATCGTCAGGGCATCCTCATCCTTCCAGTATTCGGTCTGATCGCTGTTTCCGATCACCAGGATGCTGTCCGGGAGGTAGTAGGTTGCGATTGCCGAGAAGTCGGTCCCGGAATCGTGGGCGGTGTAGACCAGATAATCCCTGTGGAGATCCGACGTCGAGGGGTCTTTCTGGCACGAGCAGAACGCGGCTGCAACGAGCGCGAATGCAATGTAACGGAGTTGTTTGACGTTCATGATGTTTTGATTTTTGGTTTGCTGTCCCCTCCCGAGTCTCAAATTTCGTTCCCCGTTCGGGTGGATTGCGGCGTCCGGGTCCGAACGGGACATGAAAAAACCGGAAATCCCCAACGAGGGATTTCCGGTTGCAGGAAAGGGCCTGAAATTCGGGCTTTACCGATACTTGTGCGAGATGAGGGTCATGAACTCCTCGCGGGTGCGGTGGTCGGAGAGGAAGATGCCCGTAAATGCCGAGGTGGTGGTGGCGGACTGCTGTTTCTCGATGCCGCGCATCTGCATACACATGTGGCTGGCCTCGATGACCACGGCGACGCCCATGGGGCTGAGGGCCTCCTGGATGCAGTCGCGGATCTGGACCGTCAGCCGCTCCTGGACCTGCAGCCGCCGGGCGAAACACTCCACCACGCGGGCGATCTTCGACAGCCCGGTGATGTATCCGTTGGGGATGTAGGCGACGTGGGCCTTGCCGTAGAAGGGCAGCATGTGGTGTTCGCACAGCGAGTAGAGTTCGATGTCCTTGACCAGCACCATCTGCTTGTACTCTTCGCGGAACGTTGCCGAGCGGATGATTTCGAGCGGGTTTTCATCGTACCCCTTCGTGAGGAACGACATCGCCTTGGCGACCCGTTCGGGGGTTTTCAGCAATCCTTCGCGCGAGGGGTCTTCGCCCAGCAGGCGCAGGATCTCCGTATAGTGTCCTTTGAGGGCTTCGACCGTTGCGGGGTCGAACCGCTCCTCCTTGTCGTAGTTTTTCGTCTCCATAGCGGGGCAAAGATAGCGATTTATTCCTTCATGATTTCATCCATGACCCGCGAAGTCCGGGCTGCCGATACGCCGGTCGAGGGGCAGCGTCCCTCACCGCGGAGTTCGGCGACGATCGAAGCGATCATCGGGCCCTGAATATGCTTCGGGGGTTCGATGGCGAAGCGCTCCGTACCTTCGGGAGTCGTGAGTTCGACGGGCGTGAAGGCGAAGGTGCTGAAGCGGATCGAGCCCCGGCTGCCGACGATGAGGACCGAATCCTCGGTCTCTTCGGGCGGAGCGACGAAACTCCAGAGCCCTTTTCCGACGACGCCCGAGCGGAACCGGAGTGCGGCCGAGACCGTATCGGCCACCTCGTACAGCCCTCCGAGGTTGCTCTTCGCCCCTTGGGCCTCCGAGATCTCCCCGAGCAGAAAGTCGAGGATGTCGAGCGTATGCGGGGCCATGTCGTAGAAGTAGCCGTCACCGCCCACCTCGCGGCGCAGACGCCACGGCAGGTGCTCCGGATCGCGGTCTTCGGGGCCTGCCGGACGCAGGTAGCGGACCTCGACCTGCTGCGGGGTTCCGATCCTCCCCTCCTCCAGCAGCTCCCGGACCTTTTGGAAATAGGGCAGCGCCCGCCGGTAGTAGGCCACGAAGAGCCGCTGTCCGCAACGTTCCGCCGCGGCGAGCATGTCGAGGCATTCGGTGTGGTTCATCGCCATGGGCTTCTCGACATAGACAGGTTTCCCGGCCTCCAGGGCGCGGATCGTCAGCTCCTTGTGCGAGGCGTGGGGCGTGGCGACGTAGACGATGTCGACCTCGGGATCGGCAATCAGCGCCCCGGCATCGGTGTAGAAGCGGGCAACGCCGTGGCGGCGTGCGAAATCGGCGGCCTTCTCCGCGTCGCGCCGCATGACGGCCACGAGTGCCGAGTGCTCCGTGAGGTACATCGGCGGACCGCTCTTGCGTTCGCAGACGTCGCCGCACCCCAGAATCCCCCACCGGACGATCTTTTTCGGTTCCATTGTTTTCTTCCGCTGTTGTTTTGTGTCTCGCCTCTTATTTTTCGTGTGCGTGGAGGTATTCGGCCAGTTTGCGCACGGCGCGTCCGCGGTGTGAAATGGCGTTTTTCTCCGCGGCGCTCATCTCGGCAAAGGTGCGTTCGTAGCCGTCGGGGACGAACAGCGGATCGAACCCGAATCCTTCGTGTCCGGTTTCATGATCGAGGATGCGTCCCTCGATCACCCCTTCGAAGAGGTGTTCTTCACCGTTGAGGATCAATGCAATGACCGTGCGGAAGCGGGCCCGGCGGTTCTCGACGCCCTGGAGATTCTTCAGCAGCAGGCAGTTGTTGGCCGCAAAGTCGTGTCCGTCGGTGGCGTAGCGGGCCGAGTGCACGCCGGGGGCCCCGCCCAGCGCCTCGACTTCGAGTCCGGTGTCGTCGGCGAAGCAGTCCAGCCCGGTGCGGTCGTGCAGGTAACGGGCCTTTTGCAAGGCGTTTCCTTCGAGGGTCTCCTGCTCTTCGGGGATCTCCTCCATGATACCGCATTCGCGGGGCGTCACGAGCGTATATCCATCCCCCAGCACGGCCTGTACCTCACTGAGCTTGTGTGCATTGTTGGTGGCGAAAAGAATTTTCATGATTGTTTTCCGTATGCGGATTTTACTGCGAAGATACTCAATTTTTCGGGATTTCCGAACCGGAATCCGGAATCCCGGCCACACGCCCCAGTTCGTAGTGCTCGTAACGGGCGAGGACACGGCCTCCGCCCAGCAGGTAGAGGTCGTCGCAAACCCCTTCGAGGGGTGTGATCTTCCCGGAGGTGAGCAGCACGGTCCGCCCTTCGGTTCCGAGGTGGAGGAGGAGCTGTTGCATGACGAAGAGCCGTTCGGGCTCCAACTCCCGGAAGGGTTCGTCGAGCAGCAGGATGCGTTTGTCGCGCATCAGCGTAAGGATGATGCCGAGGTGCTTGCGTTCCCGGGGCGGCAGGGTCCGGGCCTCCGCGTCGAGCGGTACGGGGAAGCGGCGGATCAGCGCTTCGGGATACTCCGTCCGGTCGTTGTACCGCACCAGTCCGATGCAGTCGCGGGCCGTGAGTCCGGGCCAGAAGTGCGGGTCGGCCTCTAAGAACGCCATTTCGCGCCGTTGCAGCGGATGTCCGGATTCGGATACCGAACCCGTTTCGGGCGTTACGAGCCCGCAGACGGTCCGCAGCAGGAGACTTCTCCCCTCTCCGGTGATTCCGTGGACGGCATTTCCGGGCAGGTGCATCGTCACGCCGTCGAGCAGGATCCGCCTGCCTTCGCGGACCCGGAGTGTATCAATCGTAATCATGGAGGTAGCGGTTGAGGTTGCGTTCGGCCCGCAGGGCGTAGCTTACCGTGAGGGCGAGGCTCAGGGGCAGCAGTACGGGGAAGAGGAATCCAGCGCTTCCGAAGCGTGCGGCCAGGGGTTGCCGGCGTTTTTTTTCGGGGGCGTAGTGTGCGTATTTGGCCACCACGGCATAGAGCAGGGCCAACGCCGCCAGCGGGGCCCATGCGGCGGCTATCCAGGCCGTGCGGGGGTGTGCGAGGATGGCCAGCAGGGTGAAGGGCAGCGTCAGCAGGAAGTAGTTCCGCCAGGCGGTGAGGACCTTGCGGACGAGCAGCCGCCCGGCGTTCAGTTCCGGGAGTCTGAGCAGTTCCAGGGGTTCGTCGTCGAGGTAAAAGGCGCCGCAGGCCACGGCCGTGACGTAGAGTCCCGGGAATCCTGCGACGGGCAGCAGGATGCAGAGGGTCAGCAACCCCACGGTGATCCACAGGGCTGCGGGGTGACGCCTGAGTCCGGCGGTCCACTCGGGGGACCCTCCGAGCCGTTCGGGGCGGATCCAGCGTCGGGTATAGATTCTTTTTCCGGGTGCGGATGTCATGGTGTTCAGCGGACGACTTCGAGTTTTTCCAATCGGTCGTCGAGGTCGATCTTGTCGATGATGGTCTTCACGAGGATGTCCATCTCCGAGCCTTCGGAGTAGTCGGCCGGGCAGACGTGGCTCACGCGGTTGTCGTGGATCAACGACGCCAGCTCTTTTCGTGCACCCTTCTGGTCGGGGTTGTAGACGGCGATGGAGTGGCCTCCGGAGCTCTTCACCAGCCGCATACAGGGGATGTCGGTGGTTCCGTCGCCGACGTAGATCATGCGGCGGAACGGTACGGGGCGCTCGTTTTCGGGGATATAGCGGTTTACGAGTTTCGAGTCGAAGACCGATTCGACGCCCTTGTTGATTTTGAAGATGAACTGCGTTTTGTTGGTGTAGTTGACCGCCACGGCGGGCCAGTAGGCGATTCCGTCGACGTCGTAGAGGAATGAGCAGGCGTAGATTTTGCGGAATTCGTGAGCGATCTCCGTTCCTTCGATGATCTCCTTGAGGCCCGAGGAGTTGATGTAGTGGAGGATTCGGATTCCGCGCTCCTCGCCGTAACGGTTTATCCTCGAAAACCACTCCCGGACGCCGTTGAAAAGCGTAACGCGGCGGCCGGACTCCTGGAATGCCTCGCGGCGCAGCGACAAGTTTTTCGATTTGGCCTCCTGAATCATGCGGGCCATGTAGGTGAGGACCATGTCGGCATCCTGCTCTTCGGCCAGCGTGTTGGCTTCGGTCCAGAACTCCTTGTTGCTTTTTCCGACGGCCGGGATGAAGTCGTACTCCTGCATGTTCCCCGGTGCGAGTGTGCCGTCGAAGTCGTAGATCAGGGCTATGGTGAAACGGTAATCCATGGTGTTCGGAAATTTTGGATTTTCAAAGATAATGTTTTTTCCCTATTTTTGTATGCAAGAAACGTGACGATTATGGAATTCAAGGAATTGATAGCCAAACGACGTTCGATCCGCAAGTTTACGGATCGGGCGGTGCCCCGCGAAGTGGTGGAGCGGCTGCTTGCGGAGGCCCTGACGGCCCCTTCGGCCCGCAATACGCGCACGACCCGTTTTCTGGTGGTCGACGATCCGGCCCTCGTGGCCCGCATGGCCGACATGCGCGACTACGGCTCGGGATTTCTGAAGAATGCACCTCTGGCGATCGTCGTTCTGGGAGAGACGTCGACGAGTGACCTGTGGCGGGAAAACGCCGCGATTTCGGCCACCGTGCTCCAGCTGGCCTGTGTCGACGAGGGACTGGGCTCCTGCTGGGTGCATATCCACGGCCGTCCGCGCCGCAAGGAGGACCCCGCGGGCGAGAAGGCGGCCGATTACCTGCGTGGTTTCCTGCCGATCCCTGCGGATTGCGAGCCGCTCTGCGCCATTGCCGTCGGTTATTCGGACTTCACCCCCGCCCCGCTGCCGCCCCACGACGATGAGGCGCGCATCATCCGGCTGCCGTAACCGACCCTGTCCGCCGGTTCCCTCTTGCCGGAAAATCAAAAAAGGATGCTGCTGTCAGGCGGCATCCTTTTTTCGGGAAACGACTCCCGGAACTGTCAACGGTTGTGCACCGGTTTGATATCCTTCACGCGCAACTGCGTGGAGACCGTTCCGCGATAGTGGTTTTCGACAATCTGGTAGCAGACGTCGATCGGCTTTCCGGCCCGCACCCATTCGTAGTGTGTCGGCTGCTGGAAGGCGATGGCCTGGAGTTTCGTATTGGGTTTCTGCCGCTGCATGAGGTCCATGCGGAGGTGTTCGCTCTCCATGCCGACGAGCCGGGCCTCGCCGTGGTTGCTCACGCCGTAGGTCACGAAGACCGGGGCCGTGTTGCCGGGTCCGAATGGCTGGAAACGGTTCAGGTCCTTGCGGAAGGCCGGGGTGATGTCCGAGAAGAGCAGTTCGCTGTCGATGTCGACCTGCGGGATGAGCATCTGCGGGTCGATGTTCTCCTCCACGAAGGCGTTGAACCGCCGCGTGAACTCCTCGACATTCTCCGGACGCATCGTCAGTCCGGCGGCGTACATGTGCCCACCGAAGTTTTCGAGCAGGTCCGAGCACGACTCGACGGCCTGGTAGAGATCGAATCCCGGGACCGAACGCGCCGAACCCGTCACGAATCCGTTGCTCATCGTCAGCACCACCGTCGGCCGGTAGTAGGTTTCGATCAGCCGCGAGGCCACGATCCCCACGATCCCCTTCATCCAGCGCGGATTGTAGATCACCGTGCTTTTCAGCTCCTTGAGAGCGGGGTTCTGTTCGATGTATTCGTGGGCCTCCTGCGTGACATGGCGGTCGATCGACTTGCGGTCCTGGTTGTAGGAGTCGATGACGTTTCCGAACTCCGCGGCGACGCTCTCGTTGCCCTCGATCAGCAGCTCCACGGCGGCATGACCGCCTGAAGGCGAGGCATTCTCGTCGTTTTCGTCCATCCGCATCCGCCCGGCGGCATTGATCCGCGGACCGATCTTGAAGACGATGTCGTCGATGGTGATGTTGTGCTTGTCCAGGCCGCAGATCTTGATGATCGACAGCAGCCCCTTCGAGGGTTCGCGGTTGAGGTTCTTCAGCCCGAAGTAGGCCAGGATGCGGTTCTCGCCCGTCAGGGGCACGATGTCCGAAGCGATCGACACGACGAGCAGGTCGAGCAGATCGAGGATCTGTTCGAACGGGATCCGGTTCTTCTGGGCATAGGCCTGCACGAGTTTGAACCCCACGCCGCAACCCGAGAGTTCGTCGAACGGGTAGGAGCAGTCGACCCGCTTGGGGTCGAGAACGGCTACGGCCTGAGGAATCTCCTCGGCCGGGAGGTGATGGTCGCAGATGATGAAATCCACGCCTTTGGTCTTTGCATAGAGCACCTTTTCGGTGGCCTTGATGCCACAATCGAGGGCGATGATCAGCCCCACGCCCTTGCGGGCCGCGAGGTCGATACCCTTGACCGAAATCCCGTACCCTTCGGTGTAGCGGTCGGGGATGTAGAACATCAGGTTTTTGTGCCCGATCTGGCGGAGGAACTTGTAAACCAGTGCCACGGCCGTACAGCCGTCGACGTCGTAGTCGCCGTAGACCATGATCTTCTCATGGTTTGCGACGGCCCGTTCGACCCGTTCGACCGCGCGGTCCATATCCTTCATCAGGAAGGGATCGTGCAGATCGGCGAGGCTCGGTTTAAAGAACTTCTCAGCCTTTTCTACGGTGTCTATGCCTCTTTGTACGAGCAGATTGGCCAGCACGGGCGAGATCCGCAGATCGGCAGCCAACGAAGCTACCGTCGCGGGGTCGCCCTGGGGCTTCACTACCCAGCGTTTTTCTATGGGCATACGAATT
>CALUMM010000015.1 GCA_944321755.1 uncultured Alistipes sp. | reverse complement strand
CTTCGGGCAAGGATGCGAAGGACATCGTGATTCCGGTACCGCTGGGCACGGTGGCTCGGCGCGTGGTGGAGCTGGAGGACGGCACGACGACGCTCGAACCGGTGGGGGAGGTGACCGAGGACGGTGAACGCCTCGTCCTGCTGAAAGGGGGCCGTGGCGGCCTCGGGAACTGGCACTTCAAGAGCGCCACGAACCAGACCCCGCGCTATGCCCAGCCGGGCGAGGAGGGCGACGAAGGGGCCTTCGTGCTGGAGCTGAAGGTGCTGGCGGACGTCGGGCTGGTGGGGTTCCCGAATGCGGGGAAATCGACCCTGCTGTCGGTGGTTTCGGCCGCGAAGCCCAAGATCGCCAACTACGCCTTTACGACGCTGGAACCGAACCTGGGGATCGTCGAGGTGCGCGACCACAAGTCGTTCGTGATGGCCGACATCCCGGGGATCATCGAGGGTGCGCACGAGGGCCGGGGACTGGGTACGCGGTTCCTGCGCCATATCGAGCGCAATTCGGTGCTGCTGTTCATGATTCCGGCCGACAGCGAGGATATCCGCCGGGACTACGAGATCCTGCTCGGGGAGCTGACGCAGTACAACCCGGAGCTGCTGGACAAGGAGCGGCTGCTGGCCATTACGAAATGCGACATGCTGGACGATGAATTGATGGCCGAGATGCGGTCGCACCTGCCGGAGGGTGTTCCGTCGGTCTTCATCTCTTCGGTTTCGGGCCTGAACATCCAGACCCTGAAAGACATGCTTTGGGAGGCGCTGCAACGGTAGCGTGACGCCCTTCTTCGCATTGAATCACACCCGGGACGGCTCTCTCCCGGGTTTTTTGTGGCGTGGGAACGCCCTGCACAACAGTCCTCCCTTTTGCGTGCACGGATCACCTTGCCGCTGCACCCGGTTTTTTCGTGGAGAGGGAACGCCTTGCACAACAAACCTCTCTTTTGCGTGCACGGATCGCCTTGCCGCAGCACCCGGTTTTTTCGTGGGCCGGAAGCCTCTGCTTAACGGTCCCATCCGGATGCCCGGAATAACCCGTTTTTTTCTCCGAGATCCGCTTCTTTGTCTCGGCCGTGGCTGCCTGTGTGGCCGTCTTTGTCTCCGTCTTCGCCGAACCCCCCCCCTTGGTATCGGGCGGTTGCCGCCGTCTCGTCGGAAAATACCACCTCCCGGAAGGTGACGCGCAGCGCATATTTCCCGCCGAAATAGTCGATCACTCCACCCAGCATTCCGCTTCCTGAGGGCAGGGGCTCTTCGGCATAGTCGCAGTTTCCGAGCGTTCTCACGAGAAACCGTGCTCCGTTTGCATCCATGATTTCACGTTCGGTGGTTACGGTCCGTCCGGTTTCGGGGTCGGTATTGCACCACGGCTTCCCCGCCTCGACGAACCGGACACCTTCGAACCGCACCCGGGTATCGATGTGCAGGCTTCCGACCTCTTCGAACGCGAGCCGGGTGGTGCGGGGCGTCTCGACGGCAGTCTCCGGGAAGCTGAAATAGCGTTCGATCTCCTCCTGCGGGATTGTTCCGCTGCCGTATTCGTCGGGTTCGGTTCCGAGTCCGACCTTCCCGCCGTAGTCGGTGAGCCAAAGTCCGTTGCATCGCACCTCCACCGGCGTTCCGAACGGGAACCGGTCAACCAGCGGATCCCCATCGACGGCAATGGCAATGCCTCCGCTGTCGTCCTGGAGGATGATTTCGCGGGAGAATTCACCGTAGAGGTCATTGGCGACGACCTGCCCGTGAATGGTTGCATCCTGCGAGATCCGGAGAGCGGACCGACCGTCGCACAGCGCCTTGAGCCCAGCGATCGAAAGTTGCGATGCCTGGGGCGTTTCCTGGAATTCGGGTTCGGTTGCGGTGTTGCAGGCGGCGAGCAGCAGCAGGCTAACGGATACAATCGTTTTCATCGCGCAGTTTGAGGATGTACCGACCCTCCCCGGCCTCGTCGTACTGGAGGATTCCGACCAGGGCGACGGTTTCCGTGGGGACCTCTTTTTCCGCGAATGCGGCATAGGTACGGACATAGGTGTAGATGGTGTTTCCGGCTTCATCCGAGAATTGTTTGTATCCGGCCCAAGCGGCGACCGTGATCTCTTCGGGGAGATAGCGGAGGCGGTCGATCCGCACGAGGGTTCCGCAACGTTCGGGTGAGAGTTCGGGGATCGAAAGGCGGGCGGGATCGATGGGGCAGATGGTTTCGGAGTCGCGGGAGAGCACGTTGTCCAGTGCGGCCTTCGAGCCGATGTAGTCGGTGTCGTATCCGCTTCCGGGAGCGGGCGGGTTCCCGACCTGGAGGACTCCGCGGCTTTCGGCCAGGGTAAGTCCCTGGAGCCGGAGCGTCACGCGGCATCCGACGGGGAAATCGTTGTGGATCTGGTCGATTCCGGCCATGATTTCGAGGGCTGCGTTATTCTCTTCGATGCAGATTGTGCGGTAGAAGTTTTCGGCGGCATCGGAGCTGGTGACAGTTCCGCGGACCGAGATATCCGAGGTAATGGCGAATGGCACGCCGAGGTATCGGCTTTTGATGTTGGCGATGGTTTCCGATACGGGTTCTGCGTTTTCCGTTTCGCCGGGAGTTCCGAATCCGGAGTCATAACACGCGGTCATACAGGCTCCGGCCAGGAAGACCAGAAGCGCCGCAAGAGTTCGATGCAACAAGTTTCGGAAATTTTTCATGGAGTCTTGTTTCCCGATCACGCTTTTCCCTTCCTCCTTAGTATTTACAGCCCGTTCCACCACGGGGTCAGGCGTCCTCTCTCGTCTCTCACCCTCTGCACTGCCCCTCCCGGGTCAGGCTTCCTTCCTTGCCTCTCTTTCTCTTTACAGCCCGCCTCACGGGTCAGGCGTCCTCTCTCGTCTCTCACCCTCTGCACTGCCCCTCCCGGGCCAGGCTCCCTTCCTTGCCTCTCTTCCTCTTTACAGCCCGCTTCCCGGGTCAGGCGTCCTCTCTCGTCTCTCACCCTCTGCACTGCCCCTCCCGGGCCAGGCTCCCTTCCTTGCCTCTCTTTCTCTTTACAGCCCGCTTCCCGGGTCAGGCGTCCTTTCTCCTCTCTCCTTTCTCCTTTCTCCTCTCTCCTCTCTCCTTTCACCTCTTCACCTCTCTTCCCTCACTCACCTCTCATCCTTTCACCCCTTCACCCCTTCTTCATTGCCACCCCTCTTCACTGCCACGCCCTCTCCACTGCCCCCCCCCGGGTCAGGCTTCGATTCTCGAATCCTTCAGACCGAGGAAGTAAAGGATTCCGTCGAGCCCGATGGTCGAGATGGACTGACGGGCCGTCGCCTTGACCTTGGGTTTTGCATGGAATGCGATTCCGAGCCCCGCGAGGTTGAGCATGGGGAGGTCGTTTGCGCCGTCGCCGACGGCCACGGACTGTTCGATGTTGATCGACTCGAACTGGCAGAGCAGGCGGAGGAGTTCCGCCTTGCGTCGACCGTCGACGACTTCCCCGACGTATCGACCGGTGAGTTTTCCGTTTTCGATTTCGAGTTCGTTTGCGTATACGTAGTCGAACCCGTATTTCTGGCGGAGATAGTTTCCGAAGTAGGTGAATCCTCCGGATAGGATTGCGGTTTTGTATCCGACGCGCTTGAGGATTGTCATCATGCGTTCGAGGCCCTCGGTGATGGGGAGGTTGTGGGCGATCTCCTCCATGACGGATTCGTCGAGGCCCTTGAGGAGAGCGACTCGTCGGGTGAAGCTTTCGCGGAAGTCGATTTCTCCGCGCATGGCGCTTGCTGTGATTTCGCGGACCTGATCACCGACTCCGGCCCGTTCTGCGAGTTCGTCGATGACTTCGGTTTCGATGAGCGTGGAGTCCATGTCGAAGCAGATGAGCCGGCGGCTTCGTCGGTAAATGTCATCCTTTTGGAATGACACGTCGAGTCCGATTTCGGAGAGGTTCATGAAAGCCTCGTGCATGGTGCTTCTCTCCTCGTCGGACAGGGATCCGCGGACGGATAGTTCGATACAGGATTTTGCGGCCCGGTTGTCCTCCTTGAGGGGCATTCGGCCGGTGAGCCGTTTGATAGCGTCGATATTGAGTCCGTGCTGAGTCACGACTTTGGTGACTTCGGCGATATGTCGTGCAGTCACGGTCCGTCCGAGGAGGGTGAGTATGTATCTGTTTTTGCCCTGTCTTCCGACCCAGTCGTTGTATTTCTCCTCGGAGATTGGGGTGAATCGGATCATGACCCCGAGTTCCGTAGCCTTGAACAGGAGTTCCTTCATGATGTTTCCGGACTTGTCGGAAGAGGTTTTGATCAGGATTCCGAGGGTAAGGGACTGGTGGATGTTGGCCTGTCCGATATCGAGGATGAATGCGTTGTATCGGGCGAGGATTTCGGTGAGAGATGAGGTCATTCCGGGCTTGTCTTCGCCGGATATGTTTATCTGGATAATTTCGACGTTGTTCTGCATGGTTTCTCGAAGGGTGTTTTTGAAGTTTTGGTAAAAAGGATAGACAAAGTTAATAAAGTTCTGTATTTTTTGGCTATTTTTGCGTGATAAAATGGATTGAGGCGAGTCAAAAATGCGAATTCGGAGGCATTTTTGCAGGGCCATCCTCAAACGACGAGAATTATGTGGACACTATTTGCCGCCGATGCACCTGCAGCTCCGCTTATGGTTCCCGACAGCATCCAGAAGGCGAACTTTGCCGAGATGGTCAACCGCCTTGTGAATCTGGATTTCGGGGAGATTCTCCGCAATTTGTTGTCGGAGTCGCTGTGGATTGTCATCAAGATCGTGATCGCGCTGATCGTCTACTACATCGGGCGATGGGTTCTTCACCGTCTGATCCGGTTGCTGGACGTAGCGATGGAGCGCCGGAACGTGGACCAGTCGCTGCGGGCCTTTTCGCGGAGTTCGGTCCGTGCGGTTTTCACGCTGCTTTTGATCCTGATTGTGGTATCGACGCTGGGTGTGAACGTGACGTCGCTGATTGCGGTAGCTTCGGCAGCGACGCTGGCTATCGGTATGGCGTTGAGCGGCACGGCCCAGAACTTTGCGGGCGGGGTTATGATCCTTCTGATGAAGCCCTACCGGGTCGGGGACTACATTTCGGCGCAGGGACAGTCGGGCACGGTGCGCGAGATCAAGCTCTTCTCGACGGTGATCACGACGACGGACAACCAGACGATCTATATCCCGAACAACTCGATTGCGACGGCGATCATCGACAACTATTCGACTGCTGAGCTTCGGCGCGTGGACTGGACGATCGGGATCTCCTACGGCGACGACGTGGATACGGCGCGGGCGGCGATTCTGGAGATGCTTCAGTCGGATTCGCGGATTCTGCCGGACCCGGCTCCGGTGGTCTGGGTTGCGGCGTTGGCGGACAGTTCGGTGAACCTGACGGTTCGGGCGTGGACGAAGAATTCGGACTACTGGCCGGTTTATTTCGAGCACAACGAGGAGTTCTACAAGGAGCTTCCGAAGCGGGGAATCAACTTTCCGTTCCCGCAGATGGACGTGCATGTGAAGAACGAGTAAGCGGAGGCGCCAGCGGATGCGGCTTTCGTTTGAAATAGGAATTTGGAACCAAATCTAAAGAAGAGACTATCTATGGAATTGAAAGAGATTCTGGCCATTTCGGGCCAACCCGGTTTGTATAAATACGTAGCGCAGTCGACGCGGGGGGTGATTGTTGAGTCGCTGTTGGACGGGCGTCGGATGAACGCCTCGTCGAATGCGCGAGTGAGTGCGCTGTCTGAGATTTCGATGTTCACCGAGGGGGATGACATTGCGCTGGCGGATGTTTTCACGCGGATCTACGCGCATACGGGCGGGCAGTCGGCCATCGATCCGAAATCCTCGCCCGAAGCGTTGAAGGCGGCCTTTGCGGAGGTCCTTCCGGAGTACGACCGGGATCGGGTTCACGTATCGGACATCAAGAAGTGCTTTGCGTGGTATAACCTGCTGGTGGGCGTGGGCTTCACGGAGTTCAAGCTTCCGACGGAAGAGCGCGCGGCCGCGGAGGAGTAGCGGGCTTGGGGCCCGGGGCTCGGGATTACGGGTTTTCCGGGCCGCTGGATTGCAGTTTTACTGAACCAATAATAATTGAAGACGATGGAAAAGCAACCTAAGGTGCTGGCGCTGGTTGCGCATGACAACATGAAGCGCGACCTGGCGGAGTGGGTGGACTGGAACAGCGAGAAACTGAGCTGCCACCACCTGGTGTGTACGGGAACGACGGGCAAGATGGTTGAGAAGACGCTTCGCGCGCACCGTGCGGAGCACGAGGCCGCGGATGGCACGGCTCCGGAGTTGGAGATCACGCTGTTGAAGTCGGGTCCGCTGGGCGGGGACCAGCAGTTGGGATCGATGATAGCCGACGGGAAGATCCATGCGTTGATCTTCTTCTGGGATCCGATGTCGGCGCAGCCGCACGACGTGGATGTGAAGGCTTTGCTTCGTCTGGCGACGCTTTACAACGTTCCGACGGCCGTCAACCGTTCTTCGGCGGACTTTCTGATCTCGTCTCCGCTGTTCGAGGACGACGACTACCGGCCGGAGGTGAAGGACTACAAGGCCTACATCGAACGGGTGCTGCAATAGGGCGGGGCGGGGCGAGAATTTGCCGCCATGCGGGGGCCTGCCGCCATGTGAGAACTTGCCACTACGCGGGAGCCTGCCGTCACGTGAGAGCCTGCCACCACGTGAGAGAACTTGCTACTACGCGGGAACCTGCCGCCATGCAGAGCCTGGCGCTATGATGGAGGAGGCGTTTCTCGGAAGGAGAAACGGCTCTTTGTTTTTCCGGTTTCCGGAGGGGGGGACGGTTTTTCGGTTGTTTCGTGCCGCTTTCGGCCTTCGGCGTCGGACCGGGACCGGGACGTGTTTGCCCGGGGTCAGAGATCGTGGGAGAGGGGAGCCGGGACGGCCCCCGAGAGGTCGTATCCGCCCCAATGTTCGGCCACGTAGTCGAGCGTGGCGAAGAGTTCGTCGACGTCGAGCGACGTGACGAGTTTCAGGCGCGTGGACTTGAAGTCTGGGAGCCCCTTGAAGTAGTTGGTGAGATGGCGTCTCATTTCGAGAATCCCGACATGGGGGCCCTTGATTTCGAGTGATTTGCGGAGGTGCTCCTTGGCGATGGCGACGCGCTCCACGACCGACGGCTGGGGCAGAACCTCTCCCGTAGCGAGAAAATGCTTGATTTCCCGAAAAATCCAGGGGCGTCCGTAGGTGGCGCGTCCGATCATGATGCCGTCGACGCCGTATCGGTCGAACATCTCGCGGGCCTTGGGACCCGAATCGACATCTCCGTTTCCGATGATGGGGATGCGGATGGCGGGGTTGTTCCTGACGGCGCCGATAAGGGTCCAGTCGGCCTCTCCGCGATACATCTGGGCGCGGGTCCGGCCGTGAATGGTGAGTGCGGCAATTCCGACGTCCTGGAGGCGGAGTGCGATCTCCTCGATGTTTTTCGAGTCGTTGTCCCACCCGAGTCGGGTCTTGACCGTGACGGGGGTATGGACGGCCCGGACGATCTGCCGGGTCATCTCGACCATCAGGTCGGGGTTGCGCATCATGCCGGACCCTGCTCCGCGCCCGGCGATCTTCTTGACGGGGCAACCGAAATTGATGTCGATGATATCGGGTCGGGCGGCTTCGGCCATGCGTGCGGCCTCGACCATGGGTTCGATCAGGTGTCCGTAAATCTGGATGCCGACGGGTCGCTCTGCGCCATCGATTTCGAGTTTTTTGAGTGACTTGGCGGCGTCGCGGATCAGTCCGTCGGAGGAGATGAATTCGGTGTAGACGACATCGGCTCCGAATCGTTTGCACATGTATCGGAACGAGGGGTCGGTGACGTCCTCCATGGGAGCCAGGAGCAGGGGGCGTTCTCCGAGGTCTATGTCAGCGATTTTCATGCTTCTTCGGGTTCTTGCGGACGGTGATTGACGAGGATTTTGTCGATTCGGGCCCCGTCCATGTCGACGATTTCGAAGGAGAAGCCGCACCATTCGATTTTTTCGCCCGTTGCGGGGATATGGCCGAGCAGGTCGAGGATCAGGCCGCTGAGGGTGTTGTAGGCATTGGCGGGGAAGTCGTCCTCGACGCCGAATGCGGCGAGGAAGTCGTAGAAGGGGCACTGTCCGTCGACGAGAGCGCTTCCGTCGTCTCGTCGGACGATATCGGGTTCTTCGCGGGGGTCGGGGAGTTCGCCGACGAGAGCCTCGAAGATATCTTTGAGGGTGATGATCCCTCGCGTGACGCCGAATTCGTCGCAGATGATTCCGTACCCGAGCTGTTCGCTGCGGAGTTGTTCGAGGGCGTTGTAGACTTCGAACTCCTCGTGGAAGAATTTTCCGGGAGTGATCAGTTTCCGGATATCGAAATCGGGGTTGGTGAGATGGAGGAATAGGTCCTTGAGATAGACCACGCCGAGGATTTTGTCGAGGCTTCCGTCGCCGACGGGATAGCGGTTGTGTGGCGCCTGCGCGACGATTTCGTGAATCTGTTCGGGGTTCATCGAGACGTCGATCCATGCGATTTCGCTGCGGTGGGTCATGATCGACTCGACGGTACGGTCTCCGAGTGAGAAGACGCGGCCGACGATCTGCTGTTCGACCTCCTGGACTTCGCCGTCCTCGGCTCCCTCCTGAATGATGGAGCGGATTTCGGCTTCGGTGACCTTGCTTCCGGACTCCTGAAGTCCGAGCAGGCGGGTCACGGCGGCGGTGCTTTTCGCCAGGAGCCAGACGAAGGGCGAAGCGATGGCGGCGAGGAGTCCCATGGGTCGGGCGACGATTTTTGCGGCGCGTTCTGCGGCATTCATGCCGATCCGCTTGGGGACGAGTTCTCCGAAGATGATGGTCAGATAGGTGACGATGATGACGATGGCGACCTGCGCGATGACGGTTGCGGTCCGGAAGGGGATGCCGAGTGCGGCGAGTTGCGTACCGAACTTGGCGGCGAGGGTATCTCCGGAGTAGATACCGGTGAGGATTCCGATCAGGGTGATTCCGATCTGCACGGTAGAGAGGAATCGGTCGGGGTCTTTAGCGAGTTTGAGTGCTTTTCGGGCGCCTTTGCTTCCCTGCCGGGCCTGCACTTCGAGGTTTGACTTCCGGGCGGAGACGAGAGCCATTTCGGACATGGCGAAGAGTCCGTTGAGGAGGATCAGGATGACGATGATGAGAATTTCCATGCGTAGGTTCGGGGGTATTTCGGAGGACAAAGATAATGCAAGTCGAGGGAAAAGCCAAAAGAAAGGGTCCGGGAGGTTGGTAATTCGCTGAAAAGCGTTAAATTTGCGGACAAAAATCAAACGGACATGAATATCGAGAATTATATTTCGGAAGCGGTTCGCGGTTCGGTCGAGTCGCTTTACGGACCGCTCGGGGACGAGCAGTTGCAGATTCAGAAGACGCGCCGGGAGTTTTCGGGGGACTATACGCTGGTCACGTTTCCGCTGTTGCGACGGAGCCGGAAGTCTCCGGAGGCCACGGCGACGGAGATCGGGGAGCACCTGACGGCGCATGTTCCGGAGATCGGGTCCTATAACGTGATCAAGGGTTTTCTGAACTTGTCGTTGAATCCCGCGTTCTGGGGGTCCCGATTTTCGGAGTTGGCGGCCGACGAGCGTTACGGGGAGGCTCCGGCGACGGGCCGGACGGTGATGATCGAGTATTCGTCTCCGAACACGAACAAGCCTTTGCACCTGGGTCATATCCGCAACAACCTGCTGGGCTACTCGGTAGCGCAGATCCTGAAGGCGAACGGCCACCGGGTGATCAAGGCGAACCTGGTGAACGACCGGGGCATCCACATCTGCAAGTCGATGCTGGCGTGGAAGCTCTACGGCGGGGGTGAGACTCCGGAGTCGTCGGGCATGAAGGGCGACCACCTGGTCGGGAAATACTACGTGGAGTTCGACAAGCACTACAAGGCGCAGATCAAGGAGCTGATGGCCGCGGGGCAGTCGGAGGAGGAGGCGAAGAAGAACGCCCCGATCATGCGTGAGGCGCAGGAGATGCTGCGGCAGTGGGAGGCGAAGGACCCGGAGGTCTACGCGCTTTGGGAGACGATGAACGGCTGGGTCTACGCGGGTTTCGACGTGACGTACAAGGCGCTGGGCGTGGATTTCGACAAGGTTTACTACGAGTCTCAGACCTACCTGCTGGGCAAATCGCTCGTGGAGGAGGGCTTGAAGAAGGGGGTCTTCTACCGGCGTGCGGACAACTCGGTGTGGATCGACCTGACGGGCGACGGCCTGGACGAGAAGCTGCTGTTGCGCGGTGACGGAACGTCGGTCTACATGACGCAGGACCTGGGTACGGCCTACCGCCGCTTTGAGGATAACAAGCTCGACGACATGATCTACGTCGTGGGCAACGAGCAGAACTACCACTTCCAGGTGCTGAAACTGGTCTTGAAGAAACTGGGCTACGCGGAGTGGAGCGACCACATCACGCACCTGTCATACGGCATGGTGGAGCTTCCGGAGGGTAAGATGAAGTCGCGCGAGGGCACGGTGGTGGATGCCGACGATCTGATCGCCGCCATGGTGCAGACGGCGCGGGAGATGTCTGCCGAGTTGGGCAAGCTGGACGGCTGTACGGAGGCGGAGGCCGACGCTGTTTCGACGATGGTCGGACTGGGCGCGCTGAAATACTTCATTCTGAAGGTTGACCCGAAGAAGACGATGCTGTTCGACCCGCGCGAATCGATCGATTTCAACGGCAATACGGGCCCGTTCATCCAGTACACGCACGCACGGATCTGCTCGGTGCTTCGGAAGGCCGCGGAGAGCGGGGTTGAGGCTGCGAAGGAGATTGGTTCGGATATTCCGCTGCTTGCGGAGGAGATCGACCTGATCAAGCAGTTGACGGAGTACCCGGCGACGGTGAAGGCGGCGGGTGACAACTTTGCACCTTCGATCATCGGGGCCTACGTCTATGACCTTGCGAAGCAGTTCAACGGCTACTACCACGACCACTCGATCCTGCGAGAGGAGAATGAGGCGGTTCGGTCGATGCGGCTGGCTTTGGCGCAGCAGGTTGCGCGTGTGATCCGCAAGGGCATGTCGCTGCTGGGCATCGAGGTTCCCGAGCGGATGTAGGGAATAGGAAATGATGGAATGCGGGGACCTTCGCCGGAGGGTCTCCGTTTTTTTGTGTTCGAGGCGTGTGGTGTGTTGGATTTTTGTGGTATGAAACTTGCGAAAAGGGGAGTCGTTAACCAACACACTACAGACGTGAAAACAATCGTGAAAACCATCGCACTGACGGTTGCGATGAGTGCCGTTGCCGGGGCGACGGCACAGACCGGGACTATGTCCGCCACTTCGGCCCCCGATACGGTGTTGCTTTCGGAGCGGACCGACGGGGATTATCTCGTGCGGACGTATCGGATCCAGCAGACGGACGATGTGGACTATTCGATCCGTTACCGGATCAGCGCAGCGACGCTGAATGCGGCGTTGGCGGGGAATTCCGAGGCCTTGAGCGAGCTGAACGGTTTTGTCGACGGACTGATGCAGGACACGCTGAAGAAGGTGAGCCGGATCGTCATCACGGGCTATGCTTCTCCGGACGGGCCTGTCGCTTACAACAAGGAGCTTGCGGCGCAGCGTGCGACCGATTTCAAGACTTACATGGACCGGAAGTATAACCTGTCTCAGCGCTATGCGGTGACGGTGACATCGGAAGCGGATGATTGGAAGATGGCGCACGCAGCGATAGCGTCGTCGTCGGTACCGTCGCGGGCTTCGGTTCTTCAGATCGTCGACGGGGCGCAGGCTCCGATGGCGAAGGAGCAGGCTTTGAAGCGTCTGCCGGGGGTTTGGAGTTACCTGGCCCGTGAGATTCTTCCGCCGATGCGTCGGGTCGAGGTGATGATCGACTACGACACGTCGCGGATCGTCGAGGAACGGAGTTTGATTCCGCGTCCGGCTCCGGCAACTGCGGCTCCTGAGGAGGAATACGTGGTTGTTGAGGAGGATGTGAGCGGCGTGATCGTGGAGATGCCGAAGAAGGAGTACCGGGAGGAGAAGCGCGAGGCGCGTGAGGATGTGAAGGAAGCCGAGCATCTTGTGAAGCATGATTCGCGGGAGGCAGCGAAGATAGCCCGGGCTCAGGAGAAGGCAGCGAAGCGGATTGCGAAGAAGGAGGCCAAGGCTGCGAAGAAGGCCGCGAAGGCTGCGAAGAAGACCTACAAGGATCTGGAGAAGATGTAATCGGGGATCGATTGCTCTTTTCGGGAAAACGGATGCAGGAGTCGGGGAGTCCCCGTTTCTTCTGCATCTGTTTTTTTGAGCCTGCCGAACCTGCCGAACCTGCCGAACCTGCCGAGCCAGCCGAGCCAGCCGAACCTGCCAAGCCAGCCGACCCAGCCAAGCCAGCTAAGCCAGCTAAGCCAGCTAAGCCAGCTGAGCCAACTGAACCAGCCGAACCAGCCGAGCCAGCCAAGCCAGCTAAGCCAGCTGAGCCAACTGAACCAGCCGAGCCAGCCAAGCCAGCCGGCCTTTTCCGGACCTTCGACCCTCTTTCCGGGGATCCGTTATCGAATGTTTTGCAGGAATTTGCGGGGGTGGAAATTTTTTCTAATTTTGCGGCACACATCACTCTTTTACATTTTATGTCCACACCACGCAAGGATTGGGCCCTCGAAGGGTTCATCTATTATCTGTTGTCGGTCTGTGTGCTGGCCGTGCAGTTTTTTCTCTACCTGCTTCGGAGCCAGCAGGCGGGTTATATGGATTTCGGGGGCTGGGTCTATTTTGTCTCCTCGTGCCTTTCGCAGGCGGCACAGGTCGCCTTGATTCCCTATTTGCTGCTCTATTTGCCTTTGGCCCTGACGGGTTGGCGGCGCACGGCGGCCTCCGTACAGGTTGTCGTTACGGGCTTGCTGAGCGTCCTGATCTACCTGAACAGCCAGGTCTACGCCCTCTACCGCTTCCACATCAACGGCTTTGTTCTGAACCTGGTTTTCGGTGACGGGGCAGGGGAGATTTTCGAATTCGCCCCGATGGTCTACGTCAAACAGACGCTGCTGTTCGTATTGCTGGTTCTGGTATTTGTGGGGATGTGGCGTTTGGCGGTGTATCTTCGGCGACGGGTTGGTCGGCGAGTGGTCTGGCCCGGGATCGTGACGCTTGTGGTGCTGACGCTCTTCAGCCAGATGTACCATGCCTACGGTGCCTTTGTCCAGAAGCCGTCGGTTCTCAAGAGTACGGCGGTGATTCCGTTCTATTATCCGTTGACGGCCAATCGTCTGATGTTGAAGATGGGGGTTGTCCCCCCGACGAACTCTTCGTTGCGTTTCGAACGGACCGGGACATCGGTCGCCTATCCCCGTCATCCGCTGACGGTTTCACCCCCCCCCTTGGATTCGACCTTTAACTATCTTTTCATTCTGATCGATTCGTGGAATCCGCGGACGCTGACGGCGGATTGTATGCCCAACGTGTCTCGGTTTGCGGAGGAGAATACCCTTTTCGAGAACCATTTCAGTTGCAGCAACGGCACGCGGAACAGTGTATTCGGGTTGTTTTTCGGTTTGCCGGGCTATTATTGGGACACGTTTGAAGCGGACCACGTGCGACCTTTGCTGCTGCGGGAGCTGCTGGACCGGGGGTACGATATCCGGGCCTATTCGAGTGCGACGCTGCTCTCTCCGCCCTTCAACCGGGTCGTGTTCGGCGATGTTCCGAACCTCCGGACGCATACGCCCGGCGACACTTCGTGCCAGCGCGATTCGACGCTCACGGCGGATTTTCTGGCGGCTCTCGACACGCTTTCGACTTCGGATCGGCCGTTTTTTTCGTTTCTGTTCTACGATCTGCCCCATGCGATAGCTGTTCCGGCCGACAAGAATACGCGCTTCCAGCCGGCGTGGGAATATGCCGACTATACCCGTTTGAGCAACGACATCGACCCGGAACCCTTTTTCAATCTGTACCGCAACTGCTGTTATGAGGATGACCGTCTGATCGGAGCGGTTCTGGAAGGATTGCGGAGCCGGGGCCTGCTGGAGAATACGGTGGTGATCGTGACGGGGGACCACTCTCAGGAGTTCAACGAAAACCGGAAGAATTTCTGGGGTCACAACGGGAATTTTTCGCGTTGGCAGTTGCATGTTCCGTTGATTCTGCACCTTCCGGGGGTTCCTGCCGGGCGTTATGCGCACCGCACGACCCATTACGACCTTGTTCCGACGCTGATGCAGGGGTGCCTTGGGGTAACGAATCCCATTGAGGACTACTCCATGGGTCGTTTGCTGACGGACCCGACGCCTCGCGGATGGCACTTTGCTGGGAGCGGGATGAACTACGCCTTTTTGATCGACGGCGACATGATTCTGGAGAAGAAGGTCAACGGGGTTCTGGAGGTGACGGACCGCGATTTGAATCCGGTTGATGATTACCGGATCGATCCGGCGGCATTCGACGGGGCGATTCGGCGGTTGAATTCGTTTTACAAATAAAAGCGTTTGCGAATCCGAAAGGAATTGTTAACTTTGTCTGGGAAAAATCAAAAAAGACGAAAGATGGCAAATTTACGCACCTTGAAGAAAGAGATCGACTACCGACTCGAAGAGGTTGTTTTCGACTGTGATATGGCAATCTGCTTCCAGCCTTCGAAGGAGAAGGAGATTTTCGCTGTGATGCAGGAGGCCGTAGAGGTTCGCAATGCCTTGTTCACCAAGGCGATGAATCCTTCGGAGCCGCACAGTCGGACATTGGTCCGCAAGCACTATGCAGCGCTTCGGGCCGAGATGGACGATGTTTTCGGCAAACTCTTTGAGAAGTTGAGTGCGATCAACGGCGCGAAGTAGCGGGGAGTCGGGGCGGTGATGGGAGTTCCATTGCGGCTTCGGGTCCGGTTATCGGCGCGAATTTGAATGGAGGGGTTGCGGTCCGGGGATTGCAACCCCTTTTTATATCGGTCCGGCGGGAGTTTTCGGGAGTTTTCGGGAGGCGTGGAGGAGACGTGTGTTGCCGGATGTCGGTGGGAGTCGGTGGGAGTCGGTGGGAGTCGGTGGGAGTCGGTGGACGAGCCGGGAGCGGTCCTGGAGAGTTTCGGGCCTGCCGGGCCTGCCGGACGTCCCGGGGCACCTCGGGGCAGTCGGAAAGTCATGTCTGTCCGGGGACGGAAATATCGGCGGAGAGCCGGGGGGGGGTACGAAAAAAATAAAGGATAATAAGCGATAGTCGGATAAGGTTATGTTTGGATTCGGACGATTCGTATTGTATGGAGGGCTACTGAGTTTTTTATTGCTGGCGGCGGGATGTATCGGCGAGGAAACCCCATCGCCTGAGGAGAGCACGCTGGTTGGAGTAGGGGAGATGGCGCCGGACTTCACTGTGGAGATGTTCGACGGCAGTGAGGTTCGATTGTCGGAATTGCGGGGACGGGTTGTTTTGCTGACTTTTTTTGCGTCGTGGTGTCCGGAATGCCGTGATGAGTTGTCTGTGGTCCAGAGGCAGGTTTTGGATCGTTTTTCGGGGGATGATTTTTCTTTTTTGTGTATATCCCGAGGGGAGAGCCGCGAAACGATTGCAGCTTTTCGGTCGGATTACGGGCATAGCTATCCGATGGGACTTGATTTTTCGGCATCGATTTACGGTATGTACGCCACGGAACAGGTACCGCGGAATTATCTATTGGACCGGACGGGGCGCATAGTATGTCTGACGGTTGGTTACGAGGCGTCGGAGTTTGAGATATTGTTGCAGTGTCTTGAGTCGGAACTGCGCAAATAAAGTCTGAACAGCATTCGTGAGGTGTCCGATTTTACATATATTCGGCCTGAATGTCTTATTTTTTCAAAAAAAATGAATTGAGGCCAATTTTTTTGGGAAAATTAAAAATAATATTGTAAATTTGTTTTAAGACAAATAAAGATAAACCTCATAAAATAATAAAATGAATTATGGTACGGCACGCCGCACATAGGGATGTTCGCCTCTTCTGGGAACAGTTTCCAGTGAAGTTTTCGTGTGCCATATGCCATATTGTCAGCGGAATAGAAAGCGGAAAATTCCCCCCCCCTCAGCGATTGAGTGGGATGTCCGTTTTAGAAGAGCGGAATAACGGAAGCGCATTCGGGCCGGATTGGTTCGGGTACGCTTTTTGTGTATTGTCATTATCCATCGGAAGACGATCGTACCTTGAATTGGAGCGCCATGTCAACACTTCACATTCATAGCAAAGCAGGATGCGTATTGCGGATATTCTTGTTGTTGGGATTGATTTTGTGGGGCGGTCAGACGGGAATTTCGGCACAGGGTGTATCGGTCAAGACGAATTTGGCCTATTGGGCGACCACGACGCCCAATGCGGGTGTTGAGTTCGGCTTGGGTCGTCGGACGACGCTTGACGTATCGATGGGTTACAATCCGTGGACGCTGAACAAGTCGGAGAACCGGAAGGCGAAGCATGTATTGGTGATGCCGGAGTTCCGCTATTGGCTTTGCGAGACGTTCCGGGGTCATTTTTTCGGTCTTCACACGGGCTATACCTATTATAATATCAGCGGTATCGGGGTTCCGTTCCATTCCGGGACGCGGGGGAACCGTTACCAGGGCTGGGCTACGGGTTTTGGTTTGTCCTACGGTTATTCGTGGGTTCTCGGTCGTCGCTGGAATCTGGAGGCGACGGTAGGTGTCGGCTACGTCTATACCGATTACGAATACTACGACTGCATCACGTGCGGCGACTATTACGGGCGGCGTTCGCGACATCTCTTTACGCCCACGAAGTTGGGTATCACCTTGATTTACCGGATAAAATGAGCAGCATGAGGACGATATATCTGTTATTGGCATTCATGCCCCTCGGACTCCGGGCGCAGGTTTTCATCGAACACGAATCGGTGTCGAAGGTTCGTCGTGAGGTGGAGATACGGTTCGACATCCGGGCCGAGCAGGGAGCCGTTCGGGGTCCATACCGGATTGTTTGTACGCCGTGTCTGATCAACGGAGCTGATACGGCGTGGCTGAATCCGTTCGAGGTTTTCAGCCGGACGTCGTTGCGTCGAGAGCGTCAGGACCGGCTTTTGTACGAGGGTATCCGGGACTGGCATCCGGGTCCGAACCAGATGCTTCACGGGACGACGGCCCGGTATTTCACGAAGATTCCCTATGAGCGATGGATGCGCACGGCGACGCTTTCGTACCGGAGTGAGATTGTGGGTTGCGACCGCTGCAAGGAGCACGCAGTTCTTCCGGTAGCCGAGGATATTCCGGTATATGTGGTTCCGAAGGCGACCGTGGAGCCGGTGGTTGCGGATCCCCGTCAGTTTGAGATTGTGGATGTTCATCGGCGATGGGTGTTCCGCCATCGGGAGATGAAGGTTGATTTCCGGGTTTCGCGCACGGAGCTGGATCCGGATCTCTATTCGAACCGCAAGACGCTCGACGAGATTGTAGAGGCCGTGAAAGGTCTGCTGGCGCGCCAGGACCGCCGGTTGTCGGAGATCGAGATCTACGGATTTGCCTCACCGGAGGGTTCTCCGACGTTCAACGAGCGGTTGGGTCAGGGTCGAGCCGAGGCTCTTCGGGACTATATCCGGGCGGAGATTCCGGGTTTGACGAATTCTCAGTTCCGGTTGGTGAACGGCGAGGAGAACTGGGAAGGCCTTCGGCGGATGGTCGACACGTCGTCGATGCCGGGTCGGGCGGACGTGCTGGCTGTAATCGACACGGTTTCAGTTGAATCGGGTCGGAAGGCGCAGTTGAAGCGGCTTCACGGGGGTCGTTCTTACCGCTATATGCTTCGGGAGTTCTATCCGCTGTTGCGTAATGCGTGCTACGTTTCGGTTTATTACGATGTACTGGAGGATACGGCCGCGACGACGATCAATGAGGCCCAGTCCCGGATTCGGGAGGGGGACTACAGCGGAGCACTCCGTCTTTTGGATTCGGTATCGGATGATCCGCGAGCGTATAATGCGATCGGAGTTTGCCACATGATGCTGGAGGATGAGGATGAGGCAGCCGTTTGGTTTGAGAAGGCGTTGGCCGCAGGGGTTGAGGAAGCTCGGGCGAACCTGTCGCAAATACGCTGATACGCTGACAATTCTATTTGACACTCATAATCTCACTAATCTTTTCATTTACCAAATTTAATTAAAGTTATGAAACTCAACAGTTTACTTGTTTCGCTTTTTGCGGTGGCCGCGCTTGTGGCCTGCAATAAGGAGAATGAGGGCGGATCTGCGGATCCGACCGGCAATGGCATTTCGGTGACGGTATCGATCAAGAGTTCGGGCACGCGGGCTGTTGCAGATGCCTTTACTTCGGAGACGGCGATCACCCTGAACGATGTTACGGTTTACTTCACCAGCGGAGAGAACGGCAACATCGTCGACACGAAGACTTTCTCTCAGGAAGAGATTACAGCCGGCAAAGCCGTGTTCCACGGCATCAACCCGAGTTCCACGCACGCGGTTGTGGTAGCGAATACCAATGCCAGTTCGTTGCTGAGTCCTGCTCCGACGTCGGTTTCGGAACTGAACAACATCACACTGACGATGGCCAACATGCAGGGCCTGACTGTAGTGCCTCTGAAGAGTAACGTTGGTCAGTTGGTAGCAAATACCGGACATGTTGCTCCTGATGACGGCTCTGAGGATGATGTTACCGTTGACTACCGCAAGGTGGAATTGACGGTAGTTCCGGTCCTGTCCCGCATCGAGATCGGCGGTACGCTGAAGATGACCGCTACGGGTTCGAATGCCGGAGGTAAATTTGCCTATACGCAGTTTACGCCGGAGTACGTGGGTCTGAACGGACTGTATGAGAACGGCAAGCTGGGCGGCACCACTGACGGTTCGCTCATCACGGCCAACGATAACCAGCTTGGTTTCCCGGTTGTGGGAACGACTCCTGCATGGATGTATGATGCATTTGACGCAACCGACAAGCAGGATATGATCGCTGCTGCAGACAACGCCGTTGCGCTGACGAAAGTCTATGCCTACAACGTGATTCCGGGTGAGAAGCCGGTTGTGATGCTTCGTTTCGACAGCAAACCGCTTCCCGCCGATCAGATTCCGGGCGATGTCAAGACCGCATCTCCTGCCTACCTCAAGATCGTGAACTTCACGGATGATGCCTCCTCACCGGTTACGATCGAGCCGGGTAAGATCTATACGATCAAGGATATCGAGTTCGATCAGAATAAGATTACGTGGCTGGACAACACGGTTCTGTGCGTGGAAGCCATTGTTAAGGTTCAGCCCTGGGAGATTAAGGATCTTGACCCTGAGTTCGGCGAATAGGGTATTTTCGAAAACGGAAATGAATGGGGGACCGGATCGTCGGTCCGGTCCCCTTTTATGAAAAACGGAAAACGGGAAATAAACGGAATGGCGTGATGAAGCGGACGCTGACATATCTGTTGTTGTTGGGGCTGCTTTTCTGTACGGGTTGTATCTCGGAGGATCTGAGCGGGTGTCCCCATAGCTTTCAGCTTGATCTGAGCTATCAGGGCGACGGCACCACGGAGATTTTCCAGGATAAGATCGAGCATGTCGTTCTGTATGTTTTCGATGCCTCGGACGCCTGTGTGGAGAGCCGGGAGGCTACGGCTTCGGAACTTGCACAGCAGCGGGTGCTGTTGCGCGACTATCCGACTGGAAATTACCGGGTTGTGTGTGTCGGCAATGCGCGGAACACGATGATTACGGATCCGGGAGATGTAGCACACGAGGATATGCGTTTTGCGGATCCGGCGTGGTTTACCGGGGATCGGATTTCGACGAACGATTCGCTGTACCACGCGGTGACGGACATCACGATTACGGGCGGGCGCTCGGATCGGGGTACGGCTCAGTTTGCGTCGGCCCATTACAAGATGTACGTGGAGGTTTCGGGTTTCGAACTCGACATGCGGGCGGACGCGGTTCCGACGTTGGAGTTGCACGGCGTGCTTCCGGCCACGGATTTTGAGAATCAGGCGTGCGAGGATCCCGTGACGTACTATCTGACGACGACGCCTTACGACAGTTCGAAGAAGATGATTTCGTCGCAGACGAACATCATGCGCAACATCGATGACGGCACGGAACTGGAGTTGCTGGATGCGACAGGGGCGAGTCTGGCGTCGGTCCATTTGCCGACGTTCCTTTCGGAGCACGACGAGATCGATCTGACGAAGCATGAGGTTCTGATTCCGATTGCGTTCCGTTTCAAGGATGCGAGTGTGGAGATTACGGTACCGGACTGGTATGTAGAGGATATCAAGCCTGAGATTTAAGCGGGAAACGAATAAGATGCACAAGGTCTGCGGACATATTGCAGTTTTTCGGCCTTTGGGACTTTTGGTTTCGATGGTGTGGATATGGTTTGTTGCGGGTTGCAGTCAACCGGCAAGAGACGTTTCCTCACCGGAGGGGCGTGGAGTCACCGTGACGATGAATATCGCTGCGGACGGGGCTGAGACGTATGCGGATTCGCCGGAGACCGGGGAGACGATCAAGACGTTGTGGGTCTATGCGTTTCGTGGGAATGTGCAGATTGGGAGCTACCGGGTTTCGGATGTGGCTTCGGCCTATCCGGACGGGGCGATCCGTTTCCTGATGGATTTGGAGTTGCCGTCCTATTCGGACCCGTGCGATGTGACGTTCTATGTGGTAGCGAATGAGGAATCCTTCCGCAACAGCACGACTTCCGGGAAGCCGTCGGGGAGTTTGTTTTTCCAGGGCGAAATGAGTCGTTCGGCGCTGGACGGTTATACGTTCGAGCGGATCTCTTCGGGTACGGCGAGCGCTCCGGTTCTGCCGCTGACGCTTCGGACGACCCGGACGCTGGATCCGTCGCGAGTGACGGTGAACGCGGCTGCGGGACACGAAGGCCACTACCTGCTGACGGATCCGCTGGAGTTTTCGCTGGTTCGGAGTGTGAGCCGTGTGGATCTGTTCTTTACGCGGGAGTCGGGAGGTCCGACGGATTATACGCTGGATATCCATTCTGTGACGATGGCCCCGGCAGGGTTGTGCGATTACGGTTATGCGTTTCCGGTGACGGATTTGGGTCTTTTGACCGGCATACCGCACACGACGACCTCTCCGTACTATTTGGTTGGGGCGGAGAACGATGACACGCCGACCCGGGTCACTGCGATGACCGAGCGGGAGAACCACGATTTGTACGAGGATCTGACGTCTGGGCGCCGTTACTATTGTTACGAGAATCCGTTCGGGTCATCGGACGTGAATGTTGCCGGGGACGGGAAGGGCTATGAATTGCGTGTAACGTACAGCATTGACGGAGGCGGGAAATCGGTGAAGTCGATCTACCTTCCGCCGACGGATCGGAATACGCTGTACCGGGTATGGTGCTGTGTACCGTACGACGGGCTGATCTACGTGAACTACACGGTAGCGGATTGGATCGACACGGAGGAGGTAGATTTGACGTTCGACTATCCGGAGTACGAGTTCAAACCGTACGTCGAAGGCGACCGCAATACGGAGACGCACTATGCGGGGGATGGGAGTACCGCGGGGAGTGTTCGTTTCAGTTTCAAGATGCGGAAGGGTATTTCGTGGACGCCGTCGTTGCTGGGTGACGCGGGCGGTTACCGGATCAACGTTTACCCGGAGAACCAGCCTTCGGAGTGGAACGGTGCGGCGATATCTCCGAGTGAGACGTGGTATACGATCGAGATCACGCCGGTTCATGGTCTGGAGGCGTATTGGGACACGGCGACGGGAACTGTGAAGCCTCCGGTCGCGTACCTGACGATCACGTCTCAGTTGTGGAATCGTCCGTCGATGCGTCTGGAGATCAACCCGCAGGGGGATTTCCCTTCGGACGATGGCACGGATTATACGTCGTATATCAAGATCACCCAGGGTGATAACATGTAAAGGCTATGCGGTTGTGCGATAAATTCATACGAGGTTTGTTCACGCTGAGCGTTCTTGTTTTGGGCGTTCTGGGGTTCTCGTGTGTCAAGGACACGACGCAGGCGGATTGTGTACAGCGGGATGATACGGGGCGGGATGCGATTTGGTTCCGGGTATCGTCGGAGTCGATGCGGAGCACCCGTGCGGCGGCCACGGATACGGAGAATCAGGTGACGCATCTGGACCTGATGATTTTCGACGGGACCGGCCAGCGGGTCTATTACGAGAGTATTGCGACGCCGGCGGAACGTTTTTCGCTGGGAGTTCGGAAGTCCTATTTTGATTTGGATACGTCATACGACGTTTACCTTTTTGCGAACTGTCCGGTAGACGAGCATTTGGAATTGATCACGGACTTTGCGACCTTGAAGAGCCGCACGGTGAGCAATCTGTACGTGTACGCCACGGGTCTGATCGAGCGGGAGGATGTGCCTTCGACCTTCTTGATGGAGGGCCACCTGCAGGATGTGGTGTTGAACGCCAGCAGCGAGCGGCTTCAGGACAAGGAGTTGACGGTCAGCCTGTACCGGTCCGCGGCGAAGATCGTGCTGAACCTGCGTGCGGGGTCGGCAAACGATGCTTCGGGAACCTTGGAGTATGAGTTTGCTTACGATGATAAGGGCACAACCCCGGAATACGCTGTGGAGCGCCTTCCGGTGAATATACCCTACGAGACACATCTGGTGCCGCTTTCGGCGGAGGAGTTGAAATACTTTACGCCGCGACTCTATACGCCGGCGTCAGCGACGACGACGGGCCTGACATACGGGACGTACGGCGGCAAGACGAGCGTTACGGTGACCCTGTACGCCTATCCGAACGACTGGTCGATGTCGGATTCCTATACGTCGGAGCCACGGGTTCTGGTCCAGTTGCCGATGCGGACCCGGAATACGGAGACGGGCGAGGAGGAGCTCCACGCCAACAACTACTATTCGATTCCGCTGAACAACCTGCCGGGCGGAGCCACGAGCCTGCTTCGGAACCGGATCTATACGACGAACGTGACGTTCAACGGACTGGGCGGCACGGAGATCGACCAGGCTGTCGAGTTGACGGACATCGCGTTTGCGACGGAGGAGTGGATTACGCACGACGTGGTGGTCGACACGGACGACAATCCGCAGTTCCTGTATCTGACCTCGAATTCGCTGCGTATGGACAACACGTCGGAGGACCGTTCGATCGGTTTTTCGTCGTCGTCGCCGATTGATATAACGGTCAACGAGGTTTACTACTACAACAAATTCGGTGTCAAGACGGGTCTTGCGCCGGAAATGGTTACGGTGGAACCGTCGACTTCGTCAGGGACGAACGGCTGGGTCGTGGTGGAGGGTCCGGTTCCGGACAACAATGCGATCCGCTATATCGAGGCCACGGTCCAGAATGGGACGGGACAGACGGAGACCCTGCATATCGAGCAGTACCCGCAGATTTACATTACGAACTCGCTGGGATACTTCTCGGCCCGAACCGATTTTACCTATAGTGGCGATCAATATACGACATGGTTGCATCATGGGAGTCGTAGTACGGACCGAACAGGTGTCGAATTGTTGAATGCGGGTAGTTCCAATTGGAGTTGGGGCGAATATTCAAATCAGGCTTCAGAACTTGTAAGTTGGTTTACAGACCAGTTTTATATATCCAAGGTTCAACAAAACTACTCGTCGAGTGGCCAAAGTGAAATTCGGAATTATGGTTGGATGGGATTATGGCCTTTCTTTTCTTGGACTTCGGCTTGGATAAGGACGCAACCAATTCGCAACAATGCTCATATCTACCATGTGCAAATTACTTCTACCTCCAAAAACGAGGGCGATTTCGAGTATGTGATCGGTCGTCCGCGGATGAAAACGTATACCGATCCGGATGGTACGTCCTATGAAGGGACCGATGACCGTGAAGATAATCAGCGCGTGGTCTCTCCTTCGTTTATGATTGCATCTCAGTTGGGCTTAATTCAAGACGGAACTATGATCCAACAGATGCAACAGGCAGCGAGCCACTGCGAAAAATACGTTGAAGTGGTTTACAGAAACCGGAACAATCGAACCGATAACGATGCTGATTTGATCGTCTACGATGACTGGCGCTTGCCAACGGAGTCCGAATTGCGTATTATCAGCAAGTTCCAGACCGGTTCGGAAGTGATGGATATCGTGCTTGACCGTCCTCACTACTGGTCAGCCGGAGGTGCTTTGGAAAATATCGGGACCGGATATGCTTCGGACGGTACTTCGATGTCCGGTACGGGAGTACGTTGCGTTCGGGATTGCTACCGGGATACGGAAGAAGGAATATAAGGATATGAAACGGATCGGAACATACGTGTTGATGCTGTTGCTGAGTGCGGTTTCGTGCGTTCGGACGCCCGAAGAAGCGGCTCCGGCAGCGACTTCAGACGGACTTCTGCAGCTCGACTTTTCGGTGACGACCCCCGACATGACGGTTGTTCTGACCCGGAGTGTGGATCCCGACGGCCTGGGTGTGCAGTCGATGTCGCTGCTGTGTTTCGACCGCGATGGCCTGTTTCTGTCCCGCGTGACGCCGAAGACGCTCGTAGTGAATCCGGACCTGCTGACGGGCCGCTTCACGGCGGAAGTGCCGGGCCGCACGCAGATCATCCACTTCCTGGCGAATCAGAACCTCGAATCGACATTCAACGATACGGGCAACCGGGGTCGGCACGAGAACAGCGTGATCCTGGAGTTGCTCTCCACTTCGTCGCGGATTGTCTATTGGAGCCGGGTTTCGAGCGTGCAGTACGATGGCAACGGGGTGCCGTCTGACGGTAATCTTGCTGCGACGCTTCAGGCAGGCCCGGTGATGTTGGTCCGCAACATGGCGAAGATTTCGTTTGAGCAGGGAAGCGTGCAGGTGGGTGGTACGACAATCGAAGTCCCCTTCACGATTTCGGGCTTTGCGGTTTGCAATCAGAACTCGTTCGGCACGGTTGCGCCCTATGATTCGCAGAGCGGCACGTTCCTTTGGAACAAGGACTCGTTCTATGTGACGCTGCCCCAGAACCTGAGCAAGAGTACGGACCCCGACGAGGTAAACAACTCTGAGGAGGAGTATGTTTTCGAGCACGCGAATACCTCGACGGACCCGATTTACGTAGTGGCGAAGGGCCGCAATGCCGGCGAGACGGAGGATCTGTACTATCGGATGCTGCTGTTGGACAATACCACGCAGGAGCCGCTACCGATCGTGCGGAACCATCACTACCGGCTTATCGTTACGGGGACCCTGACGGGTGGTGTACAGACCTTTGCCGAAGCGAAGACGGCCCCTCCGGTGAATAACGTGTGGATTTCGGTGGATCAGGAGATTCCGTCGGTTTCGAACGGGACTTCGACGCTTACGGTGGAGCAGACCTCCTATATTTTCAAGGATGTGATCGATTCGCGCCGGGAGACGCTTCGGTTCACGTGTACGGGGGTCTCTTCGGGAGAACGGCCGGAGGTCCGGTGGGTAAGCAACGGGATTTCGAGTACGAGTGATTTTTCGAATACGACGGGCAATTATACCTTCGATTCGGCGACGGGATCTGGGAGTGTCAGAATTACGCTTCTTCCGGTTTCGTCGGGCGAGATGCGGAGCGGCGAGTTGATGATCAAATATGGGAAACTGCAGCGGACGATCAAGGTGTATTCTGTCTCACAGTTCCAGTTCCTGCCGTGCTGGGCTTCGACGAATATCGATGCGTACACTTCGGGTGCGGCTGATGCGCGTGAGGTTGTGCTGATGTTTCAGATTCCGGAGGATCTTCCGAAGGAGTTGCTGCCGTTGGACGTTCTGATTTCGGCGAACGATCTGAATCCGATTGCGGCGCAGCCGCTTCGCGTGGTTTTCCGGAACGACTATCTGGATTCTGCGGGCAATCCGACGGAAGAGTGGGGTCGAGACGACCTGTGGGATTACAAATACGTCTATACGGTGACAGCGGAGATGCTGGAGGAGTCCCCGCGGCAGCGGATCTACTTTACGGCCACGATGGATGCGGATGAGAACAATCTGACGAGCCGGATCGTGATCGAGAATCCCTATTTCGAATCGGTGGAGAAACAGTTTACCTATACGTTGAATTCTGCGGGTATGATCCAGGTGAACGGGCTCACGACTGACACTGGCAGTGGAGTCGAGTACCTGCTTGTAATTCCGCGTGCGAATGAGGAGGTAACCTTGTCGTTCACGTTGCCGAATGGCATCTCTTCGGGGAACCAGTTCCTGATCTGTACGGAGTGCCTGACGGGCGAGGGACTGACGCAGACGGACGGGACGTTGACGGAGATTTCTGATGAGAATACGGGAACGTCTGGGCGTATTCTGCTGTTTACGCCGGATGCATCGAAGGTGAATTCAGCGGATGGAAGCAAAGCGGATCCGGTGACGTTGACGGTTTATCTGAAGACGCTGACGGCGCGGTTTGACGAGCCTGTTCGCATTGCGGGCCGGACTGCGCAGTCCGGAGGGGTGACACCGCTGGACTACAAGTCTACGGTTTTCGAGTTGTCGGCGCGCTATCCCTTCCATTTTGACATGACGGTGGGGAATTCCGCCGACGGGAAGTTGCAGATGGACTATGCGGATACGGGGACAGAGGTGGACGTTGTTTTCCAGCTTCAGGAGAATGAAGGTTTGGACGGAACATTTTACAGTCCTGTCGGCAAACAGTTTACGTGCTATATTGAGGCTCCGATGCTGCGTCTTCCCGAAAACCATGCTGCGAATGTCACGGAGTTGGAGACGGGACTTTTCGCCTATACGGTTCCTGCGGATGCTTCGCTGGGTGCGGTTCGCATTCCGTTTGTCACGCGCTCGATCGTCAGTGAGGGTACGGTCCGGATCTATACGGATGAGGATCAGATCGAATTCGATTCGGAGACGGTTACCGTGGATAACAACCGCATTACGGGAGCATTGCTTTATCGGACGAGCGACGGAATTTCGCATTCGGTACCGTCCGAGGCTTTTGTGGTCTTCGAGCGCTTGTCTGACGGAACACGTATCGGGGCCTTGACGGTGACTTCGGATGGGTATTATTCGTTGCGTCTGCGGAGTGAGTACGCCTATACGTGGGCTCAGACGCCGCTTCGCATCTACTACCGGATCGAATCGGGGGCTGAATCGGGGGTCTACGCCTGGGCCGGAGCCGATGGTAATGGATTCACGCTTGCGGAACTCATGGCCAATCCGAATGTCGAACTGAGCCTGTTGACGGAGTAGGGTAGAGTCGTGTACGGATAAACAAAATAAGGGAGCGGCCCGTAAAGGCCGCTCCCTTATTTTGTGTCGGGTTGTCACTCATGATCGGGACAGCAATCCCCGGGGTGGTGTTCGAGTACGGTATGGGGGATTGTTCCGTGCGAGATCACCTGAATCGGACAGTCGTAATTCCGCAACTGTTCGGGCGTAAGGACATTGGATCTGTGCCTGTGTACGTTGCGGTTTACGCAGACGATCTCCTTCACGACGCTGGATATGGTTCCGATGTCGTGCGAGACCATGATGATTGCCATCCGGTCGTTCAGTTCGCGGAGGGTCTGGTACAGTTCCTTTTCGAATCGGTTGTCCACGAAATTGGTAGGTTCGTCGAGGATAAGGAGTTTGGGTTCAGAGATGATGGCTCTTGCGAGGAGAGCCCGTTGCATTTGTCCCCCGGAGATTTCGCCGACGGGTTTCTGCGCGACTTCGGCGATTCCGGCATTTTCGATCAGCTCCAGGGCGCGATTCCGGTCCTCGCGGTTGTAGGGGGTTCGGAATCCGTGGTGTCCCTGCAACCCGGACAGGACGACTTCGAATACCGAGATCGGGAATGCGCGGTCGAAATTGGTGATCTGGGGCATGTACCCGATGAGGCGTTCGCGTCCACGGAAGAGTTCTGGCGCGAGTTTGATGGATCCGGAGTAGGGTACTGTTCCCAGAATGGCCTTTACGAGCGAAGTTTTTCCGCCACCGTTGGGTCCGATAATTCCGAGGAAGTCCCTGTCGTCGATTTGGAGATCGACATGCTGGAGGGCATCGTATCCGTCGTATGCGACCCCGACATCGCAGAGAGTAACTAACGTCATGGTTGGGTAATTAAGTCGGTGATCCGGTCGATATTATCCAGGACCTGTTCATCGAGCGGGTCGATTTCGATGTATTCGGCCTCCATGTCCTGCGCGATCACCTCCACGACGGACTTCGGGAATTGATTCTGATAGAATATTTTACGGATCTTGTCTTTCCGGGCGTTTCGGATGATTTCGGCGAGTTGCCTGGCGGAAGGCTCCTTGCCGTCGGATTCGATGGCGACCTGTTGGATTCCGTAATCGCGGGCGTAGTAGGTGAGGGCGGGGTGGTATACGATGAAGTATTTGACACCGCTCAGTTCTATTTTTTGCCGGGTCCGGGCATCGAGTTCATCGATTTTTTGTATCAGGCGTTCGAAATTGTCGCGGTATTTTGCCGAATCGGGATATTGTTCACGAATGGCTGTAAATGCATTTTCCGCCATGATTTTCAAGGCTTTGGGTGAAGTCCATACATGGGGGTCCACACCGTGGTCATGACCGTGCTCGTGCTTCGGTTGTTCCAAGCCTTTGTCCGATCTGTGGTTGCTTTTCCCGTGAGCGCAGGTTCCTTCGATGAGTTGGATTCCGCGGCTCAGGTCGACGATTTTGCCGGGGTCCTGGATTTTGGCGAGTAGGGTAGTCTCGAAATCGATGAGCCCGATATTGAAGATCAACGGGGTCTGTTGGAGTTTGACGAACTGTTTGGGTGTGGGTTCGAACGTTTCTGGGCTGGCCCCTGATGGGACGAGGACTTCGATATTGAGGTCGGGTCCGACAATCTCCTGAACGATGTAGCGGATGGGAAGGATCGAGACATAACAGGTCTCTTTGGGGGTTCGGTTTTTTTCGGAACACCCGGAGAGGATGATGCCCAGCAGGGCGAAACAGTATATGAATGGCTTTCGCATGAGTCATTTATTTTTGGATCCTGCCGTTTTTCGGGGGCGGGGAGCCTGTAATCCAAATGCAAAAATAGGGAAAAAAGTGAAATTTGCGCCCATTGATTTCCGACTTTCTGTTCCGTGTATCCACTTTCGGGAGGGCTGATTTTCATGTTTTCGGATTGCATTTTAATTACATGTTAAACTCTTTGAAAACCGGCTTTCGGGGTATGGACTTCCTGTGCGAGTATTCCACCCGGCAACCTTTGCCCCGAATCGCCTTGCATTTCTTGTGTTTACCTGTGAATTTTCGCATTCCACATAGGGTTTTGTTTGCGGGATCACTTGAGGTCTTTTTGCTTTTTTGACATTGATCATGCCGACGGGAGCCACGTGGTGGCTTTTCGTTTTTTCGCCCCTGGGATTGATTCTGAGGAATTTTTCTCACGGACTTCGCGACGAATTACGCAGCGGTCCTGGATTTCTCCGTGGATCTTCGCGCTTCAGATCGGTTACGCTGTATGCTGTATGGAGTCGTTTCGGGGATCTTTGAGGTTTCTCCGGCGGGGTGAATCCGGCGTGTTCTTAGCACGGCGGATTTCATGTCGAATTGCGCTGTGATCCTTGCATTTACCGGGATTTTTGCATACCATTTGGGGCGTTTTAGCGCAGCCCTTGTCCTGAATCGCCAGCAGTCACAGCATTTTATTGAATTGATGGGGCTTTTTGTCAGTTCTTTTAGACCTGAGAATAATTGAGGTAAATATTTATAAAGCTGTATTTTTCATTTTAAAGAGGTATCTAATTCTCGCACCTCCACCTGTCTATAATTTAACATAATATAAAGTATTGAGGCCACCGATTTTGACCAGAGGACTAACCCTCGCAAGAGGGTGGAGGTGAAAGATGTCAAAGAACGTTACAGATGTTAATCCTTGAAAAAAAGATACCAGATTCCAAGGAACTTAAGCAAACGAACCAACGGAGAATCCTCACGCCTTGGCCAAAGCAAATACAATGGCAAGGCGAGAATAAGAAGCCATATTAGTATGGAAATGAAATCATTCATCGACGCAAATATAATACTTCGCTACCAATTTTCCAAAAAAAAGTGATAGGTTCAACCGGGGGAGAGGACAACCCGGTCCTCCGCAGACATTACCGCGTCGCACACGCGAGGCGCGCGCGCGTCGCGACAGACCTGCTCGGGGACAGCGTTTTCCTGAGTCCCCCGGACCCCCTTTACCTTTCGATGGTATGCTACGCATGTTTTGTATAACGGCCTGCGGCCGTGTCAGGGCGTGTGTGCTTAATCAAGTATGGACGCACACACGCCCGCGCGGATACATTCCACGCGCATACGCACGCGCACGAAAGTGATGACACCAGAGTTTGCGCTCGCAAAAAGCGGTACTTTTGCGGCGAGAACTGAAATTTTCCAGGAGTGCAAATCAGTAGTCAATATGCAGACAGTGTAAAACTGGTGTAGCAGGCAAGTATCCCGGTGACGGAAAATTTCGAGGGTATTTACCAGCTGCGCTGGTCCTTTGACACAAAAAAAGGGCTCAATTTGGGCCCTTTTCTTCGATTCTGCGGCATTTTACCGCTTGGGTGGTAGGTGGGTTCGACACCATTCTTTTCTGCGCTCTAAGCGCTCATTCTTGATCTCCTGCAGGATCGGATCCGGAAGAGGCAGGGGGAACAGGGTCTGCTCCGTCACCAGCTGGATCTCCCCCGTCTTGGGGTTCACCATCGTTGTTGTCTTCATTCCTCTTCGGATTGATAGATCTCATATAGTCCGCGTCATCCATACGAGTTTCAGGTCCACGCGAGAACTCCTGAACAGCGGGAGAGAATTCGGGATCCAAGACATCAGCCAGGACTCCGTCGACAGTTTCACGAGATCTGGCCATAGGAGTACCGATACGCCTGTAAAGGCTCATATCCATACGACCAGTATAGTTGAACAGGATATCCCGAAGGCCAACACGGGAAGTCAGATCGAGATCTGCGTGGCCAGTAGGACGTTCAGGTTTGGGCGGAATGCCATAAATGTTGCGTGCCATAATAAAAAAATGAAACAGAATGCAAAAATTGTCTCATTATACGATAGAAGGTGTACCGTAATAGGGGAGAGACGAAGTTTTCCGGATATCGAAGAAGAAGTTACCAACGATCTTCGCGAAATCCTTGGACGTAACGTTAAAGATCCGGTCAGTAGGATCAGCCTCAATGAAAGTGCCAGTGAGTTCAGGAAGGGTATCGAAAGACCGGGCCATATGCCAGGCCATCATCGAAGTCCGCATTTCACCATGAACCTCAGACGGCGCGAACTTATACTCAGCATAGCGAGACTGGAAACCGAAACGACCCTTGACCTGCTCGGAAGTCATGCCAGGACCAACGAAGAGCTCGCCATTCCAGACCTCTTGCTCACCGAGGTTACCAAAGATAGGATCAGCGAAATCAAACTTATCATCCTTAAACCAGAACCGTTTCATGCCGTTCATGTAAGTCGGCTGGGTAGGCATGACGTAGGCAACGATCATAACGATGGACTGCTCCTCGATATACCGATTGAAGATCCGTCCCTGGGAAAGAGACATCGCATGACCAGCCATATCGCCCAGGGCACTCGATTCCGTATCGGCAGAAGTCTGGAGCACTTCACCAACAGAGATCCGGGCACGAAGACCACCGAGGTACTCGGGACGCTGGAGCCGGGCATCCGAAGACTTCACATGATAGTGGGCGAGAAGCCACTCCGGAAGACGAACACCTGCACGGGCATTAAGTTCCTTCCAACGCTGAACAGCGAACGCCAGGCGCATTTCATTAATCGAGGGCGCAACCATATCCTGGAGATCCACCTGGAGAGATCCATTCGGATTAAGCGAAACGGACGAGGTACCGGCGGGACCAGAAGATCCGGCGGACTTCATAGTGTAAGTACCACGAGGATCATCTGCAGCAGCCTGAAGAGGTCCAATCACAGATCCATTTGCAGGATTGACAACATCCCAAGACTGAGAAGGATTACCAAGTTGAACGGGAAGCATACCACCCATCGGCAGGAAGACATCTTCACCCAGCTGGGGCTCGGTAAAGGCCGACGTGAAGTAGTCTTTACGCCAACCGATGCGGCGAAGTTGTGTTATAACACCCAACTCCTCAAAAGCAGGAGAATCAGCACCACGAACCCACTCGATTTCATCCTGAAGTTTCTCGTCGCGGAACCATTCATTATAAATGAACTGGTAAGCACGAAAAGGAAGAACAGACACAGGAACGGAAGGATACTCATCCGACATAATAGGACTACCATTGATAGCCGTAGGAAATCCTAAATAATCCGGCAAAGTATTAACCAAAGGTTTAGACTCATAACCGGAAACAGGATCAACACAGTAACTAGCAATGGTACTCATTGACGACATAGGCCATTTACCAACGGCCTTGCCGTCTTCACCTCCGGTGATAAACTCCTCATAGTCCTCCTGAGGGACGAGAAGACGCATCGGAACAGCGAAAGCACGCATCGTGATAGAGAAGTTATCCATAACCGGGAAGGTCATCGGCATGAAGCGGATCAATTGCTCAATGTTGACCGAAATCCGATCACCAGGCATCGTTTCATCCCACCAGATGGGGATGATCTGACCCATATTAAAGGTCAGTTTGTTATAGTGCGAAAGGTCGAAGGTATTCCGAGGGATCCCTGGGATCTGCACCGAATTGAAAATGTTCCCATAACTCCGGGAACGACGACGCTTTTTTGCCATATTAAAGTTTGGAAGATTGAGAACGCTTATCCTTGAAACGACGGAGAATCCGGTCACGCATCCGAACAAAGGCGGCGGCATCATGCGCCTCCTCGACGATCTGATACTGCAGGGAACGTTCATAGAGATCGGGCTCATCACCACGATCCTGACGAGCCCTCGCTCGGATCTGCTTCAAATCATAGGCCGAATACCATCGTTCGATAAGATATCGAGGTATCAATACGTTTGCACCGCCCGGCTGGCGCTCCGTGAGGCGACGCGGGTCATACTTATCCAACGTGCGAGCCGGCGGAGTCCACAGAGCTCCCAATCCTGGGCGGGTAGAACGTAAGTAGAAAGTAGGGTCAGCACCATCCGGATAATCAGAGACCGCGATCAGATCCTTGACAGCATAGACCGAGGTCTGCAAGTCGCAATACTGGACATCTATCACTGAAGAAAGAGGCCAGGCATCACGAACATAGCGATCCACAACCTCCTGCTCAAGGTTGAGACCAAACAGAAAACCATGATAGTGGGGGCGATCAGTCGTAGGACCATACTCCGCAGCAATGAAGTAGCGCAGACGTACCTGGAAGTCCGTCCACAACGATTTACGGAGACGTTTCAGAAACTTCTGAACAGAAGGCTTCGAAACCGTGGGAATTCCGTTTTTCAGAGGAATATGGTCATCATCATACGTGATCGTGAAGAAGAACGTCGGAGCCTGATGGGAGAGCATCTCCTTCTGGATCCGATAAGCCCATGCGGTACGTTTCGCATTGAGGCATTCCGGACAGCGTCCGCACGGAACACGGACCATTTCACCATGAGGGTGATCCGGAGTAGGCTTCGACTTCACAAGAACTGGGTCCGTGCAAGACATCAGGTCTGCCTGATGCCTCCACGAGAAATCCGAAAGCCACTCAACTTATGAGAGCGGCGACGCTTGCGTCGTGACATAATTATTTACCATTTACGAAATCACCATACTCGACACCATATCCATAAGGATCCGGCCAAGTAGATTGAGACAGATTGTTGATATAATCCAAGGTCATACCAAGAGGATTGGTAATATTCGGATTGCGACCACGTTCCCACTGATCAATCTGGAATCGCTTGACAAAATACTCAGCACGCTGAAGAGCCATCCGAGAACGACCCTCTTTAAGATCCTGAGAAATTTTAGACCAACCAATCCGAAGATCCTGAATCTGGGTACGGGTCAGACCTGTACGAACACGAATACTTTCATACTCGGCAGGAGTAAGAGTTTTGAGACGCGCTGCCTGCTCATCAGCCAGTTTCTGCTGAGAACGGAAGTAGCCAGAACGAACATCGTTCAAAGCGATATCAGATCTCTGACGATCAATACCTGCACGAATAGACTCAAGATTCAACTTGGATGCCTCAAGGGTATTCTCACGAAGATCCTTGGCGAGGTCCAAATCAAACTGCGATTGTGCATTCTTGATTGCCTGACCTGCAGTGCGGGCCGCACTCTCAAGCATCTGCTGACGTTTGTTGGCAATATCAGCGTCAATTCCACGAACCTGTGCCTGGGTCATCTGGAGATTCATAGCAGAGGCGATACCTTGACCCAAATTGGGATTCGTATCGAAATTAACACGAGGAGCCTCATATTGAGGAGGAGCATCGGCGGCATTCGCTACGTTACCGTTACCGTAGACAAGGTTAGGATTGAGGCCAGCATCAACAAGACGTTGCATCTGGGCTGCAGGACTATTATAGGCGGTCTGCTCACGCCAGGCCTGCATATTGAGATCATACTGGTATTTAGCCAGCTGTTTCTGTTTCTTATACGAAAGACCTTGACCAAGCAAGGAACCAGCCGTATTTACTCCAGAAATTGCAGAACCAATACCAATAAGAGCACCAGCAGACAATGGATCGGCCATTAGTACGGATTAGCCTGAATGGTGAAACCGAGAAGGGCTAAAGCCTCGACCTGTTCGAGGGACTTCATCAAAGGACCTGTGAGATCCTTGCGAGATCGAGGTACAACGACCGTACCCTGGGGCGTGATGAGTGCCTTCGGGAAAGCCTCAAAGAGGAGGCCAATGTTGCCAGCTGTGAGAGGGCGGGAGAGTCCGAGAACGAGGACGTAGGGATATTCCGACTTGGAATAGGGAAACACGAAAGGTGCAGGCTGTCCGGGATCGTGTTCCATGACAATGTTTTTACTTTTCTTTTCCATAAACGAGGTAACTGTTAAAAGGTTTCGTTTCTACATTAATAGAAACACGAACGACGTCAGATTCATTCAGAATGACGCCACAGGACTCAAGATAGGCCGTAATCGCGACAAACAAAGAATCTTTCATATCTCAAACTTCTGATAGTTATTAGTGCGTCCTTGATACTCAACACGGACAGTATCAATATGAACTCCGCTACGATGCAGTTTGAACGCAGAACTGCACGAAGTTGAAAACAGGCCAATGATGATCGCAAGTAATGCGATCAAAATAGACACAATGCGGATCCAAACGGGTTGGGTTTTCAACCAGTCAATTAACTTTTGTAAATCCAAATTGGCGTGATTTTGAAAAGATTAAAATTGCAAATCTGTTCCGATAAAGAACAGAGACATAACGTCGGAGGACACAATTTTACATAATATAAATATTATTTCATTTAAATAATGAATGAGAAACCTCTATTCCCGACCTGCGAGTGTCCGGTATGAGCTTTGGGCGATTCGAATCTCGGGTTCTGTAAAATGTATTTTCTCCGTTATTTTCGGTTTGCTTTTTCCAGTCTTTCCAGCATTTTCCGGAGATTCCGGGCATTTTGTTCGTCGGAGATGGTCGGATCCTTCTTGTAGCGGCTACACGGAAGTTGCTCGCATCCGGCGCAGTGTTTTTTACGTTTTCGGTTTACGCAACAGTCATATACCGGGCAGCAAACCTCCTGCGAGTATTCCAACCAGAAAACTTTGCCCCGTATTGTCCTGCAGCCCCTGCATTCTTTCGGAAACCTTGCGCATTCCACACAGACCGCGCCGCATGGAGCCACCTCGACGTATTCATCTTTCCAATACCACCATTTGCACTTTGCCGGATCGGGATTCTTGGTGTTGATGAAGTATTCCACAGCCCTGTATAGATAGAGTTGACAACGGTCCACGGCTGTATTCCTCAGCGCACACTCCTCTCTGTAAAGTTCCTCGGCCGACTTTCCTTTCAGCGATTCGATGGAGTCGTATCCCATTGCGAGCAACATCCGTTTGGTGCTTTCTCCGACATTTGGAATTTTCCGGAGTTCGTGTCCCGGAGTTTCCGAAGGCTGCAATTGTGTGTCATTTCGAGGTTTCATGGTGCTGGAGAGGTTGTTTTCGGAGGGGAAGAGCGGATTTTATACCTTCTGAGCGTGCGATATTCTGGATGAAGAGCAGTCCTGTCCGGAATTATCGCCTTGTCGGGAAGCAGCATTTGACGGTTTAGGCATCGTAAAAGATCTCGATTTGCTGCAGGCGGCCCAACCTGGTGTTCCGACTGTATCGGGCGCAAGCCCCGAGCCCCGAGCCCCGAGCTCCGAGCCCCGAACCCTGAGCCCTGAGCCCTGAGCCCCGAGCCCTGAGCCCTGAGCCCTGAGCCCCGAGCCGTGCTGTTCACTCCTCCTGTTGCGCCCGCTGTCTCCGATGCTGCCATCCCGCCTTTCGGTCGGAATTATCGCCTTGTCGGGAAGTAACATTCGAAGGTTTGGTCGTCGTAAAAGATCACGATTCGCTGCACGGCGGCCTGACCTCGTGTTCCGACCGTATCGGGCGCAAGCCCCGAGCCGCTGTTCACTCCTCCTGTTGCGCCCGCCGTCGCAGCCGTCCCGGATGCTGCCGTTCTGCCGTCCCTTTGAACTTCCGCCGTCCGGACTGCCGCATCCGACCCGGATGCACCCATGCGGTTCCCGGGGGTGTCGTTTCCGAAAAGTCCATAGTCGGCTGCTGCTTCGATCTTCGACCGGGCCTGTCCCGGATTGATCACCGACGGGTCACCCGTTTGGCCGTCGGGGCCGCTGCCGTTTCGATACATCTGTTTGGAGTCGAGCAGGAGCCAGTCGGGGTTGATCCTGGGGAAGCGGCGGAGAATTTTCTGGAGGAGTTCGAAGCTGGGTTTGTTTCGACCGGCGAGAATGTGCGAGATTCCGGCGGGATTGATTTCGAGCATTTCCGCGAGTTGGCTCGGCTTCAAACCCTCGGCTTTCATCAAATCGAGCAATTTTTCCCTCATCGGCGTAAATTTTTACAAATATAAACATTTTCTTTTTGTAAAACAAGAAAATTCTACATTTGTAAAATGTTAATAAGTGTTGACAAAGTTTACAAAAGTAAAATCAAAAATATGGTTAAAAGATGCCCCTGCCCTTGTATTTTAGCAAAACTTGAGATAAAATAATATAAATAGCTGGTATAACTGTATTTAATACCTGCAAATATCCCCTTTGCTCCTGAATCTCCGAATCCTTGCCTTTTCCTGTGTCTTACCTTGATCTGTTGGTTTATATGATTTATGTAATATGCTGATTATTGGTGTTTTTATTCTGATTATTTAATCATTTGACTCGCCCTGAAATGGACTTGAAACTCGGTTTATCGCACAATCCCCTATTATTTACAAATGTAACTATTAACAGCGAAGTGAACCGAACTGAGTTTTCCATTTGTAATTACATTTGGAAAATCACCCGCTCTTTGTGTTTTACAAATGTAAAATCACTACCCTTTCGCGGTCGTTTTTTGCTGTTTTCGGATTATTTCGGATTTCTGCCCAGGTAAATTGTTAACAATCCCTTATTTTCGATACATTATGTTAAATAAAAAAGAGTCGGATTGTGTTTATAACACACTACCCGACTCATTTACAAGACTTTTTATATTTGTCAACAGCCTTCTACAGGGCGATTTTTTCGGCTATTTCCCGGAACTCTTCGGGCGTCAACTGGAGCTTTTCGCGGTGAAAATCGACGTCGCTTTCGCTCTGAATGGGGATCAAATGGATGTGTGCATGGGGTACTTCGAGCCCCAAAACGACCACCGCGACCTTTTTGCAGGCTATTTCCCGTTTGATTTTGGCCGCAATCTTTTTTGCGAAAACCATCATCCCGCCCAGCGTGTCGTCATCGAGGTCGAACAGATAGTCTACCTCCTGTTTGGGGACGACCAGCGTGTGGCCCTTCGCCAGCGGATTGATGTCCAGGAATGCGTAATAGCGGTCGTCTTCGGCCACCTTGTACGAAGGGATCTCCCCTGCGATGATGCGTGAAAAAATCGTTGCCATGGCAATTTCGTGTTTATGGATTCGTTTTTGCGTATTTTATTTATTGTTATCGCGTCCGTGTTACCGTCAGACGGGTCAGGCGGCCAGACGGTCGGACGGGTCAGACGGTCGGGCGGTCAGGCGGGCCGTCGCAAATCTCCTACCAGGGCTTTTTCCCGGCCAGGATGCGACGATTGTTTACGATGCCGATGCCGATGCTCAGGAATCCGGCAAACAGGACGATGGCATTCGTCCATCCGAACGGAAGGGCCTTGCATACGACGGCTGTACCCCATCCGATTGTCAACACACACCATATTCCCGACAGCACGTATTGTATTTTCAAGTGTTGTTTCACGCGGGCCGGGTCCGTTGCGGCAGTCCTCCAGCGCTGTTCTTCGGGTGAAACCTCCCTGGGAGTTTGTGTTTTCGGTTTCATGGTTGTCCTGATGTCTGCTTCTTCCTGGGGCTAACGGACTGACTTCCGCTCCTCCGACACGGGGTTACTCCTCGAATTTGGGCTTCAGAATCTCCGAATAGATGACCGCCCGCCGCAGGTCGAACTCCTCGGCAATTTCAGCAGCTTCCGGCTCTTCCGCCGGTTCCGCCGGAGAAATCCGCCCCGGTCCGCCCGTTGCGTCGTTTTTTTTCGCTCCGGCGTGCCATCCCGCGACCCGCTGGGCATTGGATTCGTCTCCAATCACTCCGGGATTTACCGTTTGGGACCCTTTACGCTTCGTTTCGTGTGTTTGCGAGGTGATCACCTCCAGGCTCTGGTATTCGTCCGGGAAATCGGCGAAAACGGGCTGTTTCGGCATGGCTGCCTGTCTTGCCTGCCCCGTCTGCCTCGCCTGTTCCGCCGGTCTTGTCTGCCCTGCCTGTTGGCCCGCCTGCCCTGCCTGTCCTGCCTGCTCCGTCTGTCCTGCCCCGGTTCCGTTTTCGGACCAGGTCACCCCTTTTCCGGCTGCTGCGGTCCTGCGGGTGGCCGGTTCCCGCGATACGACCTCCCTTACTCGCCCCGTCTCCGGGCCTTTTGTCGTTGCCGGATCGGCCTCTCCGTCGTTGTCCCAGGGGATCGAGGGCCATGCTTCACCGTGCTGCGGCGGCGTATTTCCTCCTTTTCCGCGGGCCCTGCGGGCTTTGGCCACGGTATTGAAGATCATCGCCCCGACGATGATCACGACCCAGAGAATCGTCGAAAAATCCTTCATGACGGCCTAATTCAGCATTCGTTTGATCGTTTCGATTCCCTTGATCTGCCGCAGCTTGTCCATGACGGCATTGAGGCTTTCGGCATCCTTGACGTAGAGGCTGACGCTTCCCTCGAAGATTCCGTCGTGGCTGTGGATGTTCACTTCGCGGATGTTGATGTTGAAATCGTTGGTGACGACCCTTGCGAGGTCGAGCAGGAGCCCCTGCCGGTCGATTCCGCGCAACTCGGTGGTTACCAGATAGGACATGGCCTTGTGCTGGGACCATTTGATCTCCTCCTTGACGATGTTCTTGCCGTACTGGGCGGCCAGGCGGTTCAGCTCGTCGCAGGTGGCCTTGTGGACGATGATCTTTCCCGACGCGGGATCTCTGTACCCTACGACCTTGTCTCCGGGGATGGGTTTGCAGCACTCGGCGATTTCGAACTGGGGTTCCGCGGGGGCATCTGCCGCCGGGGCAATCTCACCCGGGGCGGTATCATCGGTCTCCTCCTCCTCCTTTTGGGGGATGAACAGGGTCCAGAACTTGAGGATCTTGCTTTTGGAGTTGACTTTGAGGGCTTTGTCGAGGTTGTCGAGGGATACGATTCCGGCTCCGATCTTGGAGTACAACTCCTCCTTGTTGTTGCAGTCGTAGATGGGAACGATTTTGCGCAGGACACGTCCGCTGAGTTTGACATTCAGCGACTTCATCTTTTCGTCGAGCATCTGCATTCCGTGCTCGATGTTGTTCTGACGCTCGCGTTTGAGGAAGTTTTTGATGGCCTGTTTGGCCTTTGCCGTGGTGACGACTTCGAGCCATTCGGGTTTGGGCCGTGCGTTGTCGGCCGTGATGATCTCGATCTGATCGCCGCTGTTGATCTGCGTGGTGATGGGTTCGAGCTTGTGGTTGATCTTGGCGCTGATGGCGTTGTTTCCGATCTTCGAGTGGATGTCGTATGCGAAGTCGAGTGCGGTGGCGCCATAGGGCATCTTTCGGGCCTCCCCTTTCGGTGTAAATACAACGATTTCAGAAGTGTACAGCGATAACTTGAAGTTGTCCAGGAAGTCCACGGCATTCTCCGTCGGGCTGTTCAGCGCTGCGCGGATCTGCTTGAGCCACTTGTCGAATTCATCCTCGTCCTGCGAGATCGTGGCGTGTTTGTACTTCCAGTGTGCGGCAAACCCGCGTTCGGCAATATCCTCCATGCGCTGCGTGCGGATCTGCACCTCGACCCAGACACCGTCGGGCCCCATGACGGTCGAGTGCAGGGCCTCGTACCCGTTTGCCTTGGGCATCGAGATCCAGTCCCTGAGGCGGTCGGGCTTGGGGGTGTAGATGTCGGTGATGGTCGAGTAAATCTGCCAGCACTGGGTCTTCTCGGAGGGGAACGGCAGAGGTTTGAAGACGATGCGGATGGCAAACAGGTCGTAAATCTCCTCGAAGGGGATCTGCTTGCGCTGCATCTTGCTCCAGATGGAGTATACGCTCTTCACGCGGCCGGAGATCTCGTAATTGAAGTTGTCGCGGTTGAGCGCGGCGATGATCGGGGCGTTGAACTTGTCGATGAATTCGCGGCGCGAGGCTTCGCTCTCCTGGAGTTTCTGGGTGATTTCGGCGTACTGCTGCGGGAATCGGTACTTCATGCAGAGGTCCTCCAGTTCGCTTTTGATCGAGTAGAGTCCGAGCCGGTATGCGAGCGGTGCGAAGAGATAGATGGTCTCTCCGGTGATCTTGATCTGCTTGTTGAGGGGCATGGATCCGAGGGTCCGCATGTTGTGGAGCCGGTCCGCGATCTTGATGAGGATGACGCGCACGTCGTCGGAGAGGGTCAGGAGGACCTTTCGGAAGTATTCGGCTTGTTCGGAGGTGTCGGCATTGAATACGCCGGACATCTTGGTGAGTCCGTCGACCATCGAGGCGATTTTGGGCCCGAAGATGCGTTCCATGTCCTCGACGGTGTACTCGGTGTCCTCGACGACGTCGTGCAACAGGGCCGCGACGACGGACTTGACGCCGAGTCCGATTTCGTCGATAACGATTCGGGCTACTGCAATAGGATGCAGGAGGTATGGCTCGCCGGATCGGCGCCGTACCCCCTCGTGAGCCTCTTTGGCGAGGAAAAATGCACGTTTGATCAGATTCCAGTCCTCATCGTTCTTGCAGATGCGCGTACAGGCGAGGAGCAGGTCGTCCCACTTTTCCTTAATCAGGGCTTCATCCTCGGCAGTATATCCCATAGGCTACTCCTTTTTTGGGTTTTTAAGGGCTTCGCGGACCTTCTGTTCGATTTCGGCGGCGAGTTCCGCGTCGTTTTTCAAGAGGTCCTTGACGGCGTCCCGTCCCTGACCGATCTTTCGGTCACCGTATGAGAACCACGATCCGGCCTTTTTGATGATCCCGCAGTCGACACCGAGGTCGATGATCTCTCCGATCTTGGAGATCCCCTCTCCGAACATGATGTCGAATTCGGCGCGTTTGAACGGGGGTGCGACCTTGTTTTTGACGACCTTGACCTTCGTGCGGGTTCCGAGCTGCTCTTCACCGTCCTTGATGACCGACATGCGGCGGATGTCGATGCGGACCGAAGCGTAGAACTTCAGGGCATTGCCGCCGGTGGTTGTTTCGGGGTTTCCGTAGACGACGCCGATTTTGTCGCGCAGCTGGTTGATGAAGATGCAGACGGTCTTGGTCTTGGAGATGCTGGATGTGAGTTTCCGCAGAGCCTGGGACATGAGGCGGGCCTGGAGTCCCATCTTCGAGTCTCCCATTTCGCCCTCGATTTCGGCCTTGGGGGTCAATGCCGCCACGGAGTCGATGACGATGATGTCGATGGCGCTCGAACGGATCAGGGAGTCGGCGATTTCGAGGGCCTGTTCTCCGTTGTCGGGCTGCGAGATGAGGAGGTTGTCGACATCGACGCCGAGTTTCTGGGCGTAGAAGCTGTCGAAAGCGTGTTCTGCGTCGATGAAGGCGGCGATACCTCCGGCTTTTTGGGCCTCGGCGATGGCGTGGATGGCCAGGGTTGTTTTACCCGAGGATTCGGGACCGAAGATTTCGATGACGCGGCCTTTGGGGTATCCGCCGACTCCGAGGGCCATATCGAGGGTGATGGATCCCGTAGGGATGACCGGGATGTCATTTACCTCGGTGCTGTTCATGCGCATGATCGAGCCTTTCCCGAAGTCCTTCTCTATTTTTTGCATTACCGCGTCCAGCACTTTGAGCTTGTCCGCGTTAACAGGTACTTTTTCTGCCATTTTCGTGTATTGGTGTTACTTGGTTTTTGTTTTATCCTTATTCTTGTTTTTCGTTTTTTCCGTTCTCACATTCTCTTTTCCGTTCCTCGTCCTCTTCTCGTTCCTCGTTCTCTTCTCACATTCTCACCCCTCTTCTTGCTCCTCTCTCCTCGTTCTCTCCCCTCTTTCTTTCACTCCCGGTCGGCTTACGGGTCTCTCTCTCCCTCTCTTCTCCCTCTCCCTCTCTCTCTTTCGTCCTCTTCTCACATTCTCTCCCCTCTTCTTGCTCCTCTCCTTTCTACCTCTCCGTCTCTCTGTCTGTTTTCCCCCCCCCGGTTAGGGTCGGTGCTCCTTTCTCATCCGGTCGAGGGCCTTTTCGGCTTCGGGGCGGTTGTCGGTCTTCATCCGCAACGGAAACCGGATAATCCTTGCATCGAGCTCCCGGTCGGGATAGGGACTCCAGTTGCCGTTGTTTCCGATGCTGAACCGCCAGTCGGCCCATTCGACGGCGGGATCCCGGGGTGTTGCGCTTCGTGCAGCCCCGGCTGCAGCCTCCAGGGCCCGGGCATCGGCCCTGCGGTACATCTCCCTGCGGATCTGCCGCCGGGCCCTGCGGATCGGGTCGACCTCCTCACGGAGCCATTCGATGCTGCCGTTGAGGGGTTCTACGCCGCCTCCGATTCCGATCGCCTCCGGCGAAACCCCGATTCCGGGCCATGTCACCCTTCGGATCGCTTCGTTTCCGCGCATCTCCTGCCCGACCCCGATGACTGGAGCCAACAGCATGGCTGCAAAGAGGATATGTTCCGCGGAGCGCATGTCGGAGCGTTATTTACAGGCGTCGAGGATCTGTTGGTAGTGGTTCCTGGTGTCGACCTTGGTGAAGACCTTTTCGATGCGGCCTTCGGCGTCGATAACGAAGGTGGTACGGAGCACGCCCATGTACTTGCGTCCGTACATCGATTTTTCGGCCCACACGCCGTAAGCCTCGCAGACCGCGTGGTCGGTATCGGCCAGGAGGGTGAAATTCAGGTCGTGTCTGGCGCAGAAATTCCGGTGCGACTGTTCGCTGTCGGGGCTTACGCCGATGATTCGGAATCCCCTGCGAGCGAGCTCCTCCTTTCCGTCCCGGAGGCTTTTGGCTTCGAGCGTGCACCCCGAGGTGTTGTCCTTGGGATAGAAGTAGAGGATCGTGCGCTGCCCGCGCAGGTCGGCAAGTGTCAGAATCTCACCGTTCTGCGTCATAGCTCGGAAATCGGGGGCCATATCGCCCGGCTGCAAGGTCGTCATAGGTTTCGCGAGAAAAATCAGTTGTTCAAAGTTAGGAAAAAATCCGTTTATTTCCGCTTTTCGGAGCTGATTTTTTCGGGTCAGTCCCATTGATAGGTCACTTCGATCTGCTCTTCGAACTCCTTTTGCGAGGCATTGAGCCGGCGGTGACAGGCGGGGCATCGGATGGCGGTTTCGGTTTCGACGTACTCGCCGCATCCGACGCACAGGGGCAGGATGCCGTAACCGGGTTGCATGTAGTGGTCGAACTGCGCTCCGCAGTGCTTGCATTTGATTTTGTAGGCTGTTCCCATGGTCGTGTTGTTTGATAGGTTCACGATGCAAAGGAACGGCCTGCGAGTGACAGGTTGTGACACAATGTCAAAAAAATGTTATTTTTTCACCCAGCGGTTCAGGTGGTTGTTGGGGGTCGCGAGCACGAACTTGTAGAACTTCGAATCGGGGAGCCGCTTGCCTTCCACCCGGTAACTGCCGTCGGAGGCCTTGACGGTGTCCAGTTCGAACCACTCCTCCTTGCCGCCCTCCCTGTACCGGTTTGCGGCGGCCGCGTAGACCGTGACCCGGGCCTCCGGGTTCAGACACTCCCAGGAGAGGATGATGTCGTCATCGTAGGGCGATGTCTTCATTTCGGCGATGTCGACCGGCCCGAAGAAGGGGATCCCGTCCTGCTCCCAGCACACGTCGCGGGGCACCTCGAAGCCCATGAAGCGGCAGATCGACGGCGTGATGTCGGTGATGGCGAGACGCCCGCTGCGGAAGTGGCTGTTCACGTCGCGGTTGGTTGCGATCCAGGTTGTCCGTTCGCGTTCGGACTGCCCGCCGTGGTGGTGTCCGTTTTCGGCACGCCCGTGGTCGGTGGTGACCACCACGAGCCACTCCTCGTCGAAATGGGCCTCGCGGTAGCGGACGGCCTCCCAGATTTGAGCGACCTGCCGGTCGGCTTTCAGCACATATTCGTCGAAATAGGCGCCGTTTCCGGTGAGGTGCCCGGCCTCGTCGGTGTACCACAGATAGACCCAGCCCAGGTCGGGGGCCTCCTCCCGAATGCTCCGGGCAGCCTCTTCGGCCACCACCTCGTCGATGTCAAAGACCCTCCGCCGCATCTCCTGCTGCGGGAAGCGTACCGTGTCGAGGTCGTACCCGTCGTAGACATGGTCGATCTTCAGGTAACCGGTTTCGGGCTTTCCCTCCCCCACGAGGACCGTGCGGTTGTCGGTCCAACTCGAATAGATGGCTGTCCGGCAGGCTGCGGGCTGCTCCTTGGCGATGCGGAAGATCGTCCAGTAGTTGTAGTTGGGCTTGAGGTTGGAGTTTCCGCCGACGTTGTGCTTGTTCATCCAGGTGGCCGTGAGGAGGTTTGTGTAGCCGACGGCCGAGATGGTCGGGGTCTGCGAATAGCCGCCGATTTCACCTCCGGTGTAGGCGCGGGCGTAGGCGCCGCGTGCGGCGATGTCATGGATGGCGGGCGGTTCCAAGCGTTCGATCATGTCTGCGGGGATGCCGTCGACGATGATGAAGAGTGCTTTTCGGGTTTGGGCGAGTGCGGTTCCGGCGGCCAGCAGGCAGCAAAGCGCGAGGAGTTTGCATTTCATGGCGGTGAGGGAGAGTTTGGAAGGTTTTTATTTGAGATTTTCAGCGATATATCTGCGGATGTAGTCGTTCAGTTCGGGGCTTTCGACGATGCGGATGTCGTCGAGCAGCCCGACGACGAACCTGGCGACTCCGGCCATTCCGGCCACCTCGGTGTCGAGCATCCAGCGCCCGCGTCCGAGGGGGCGGATGTCGCGTTCGGCCAGCGGATACTCCTCGCACAGGAGGTTGTAGGCCAGTAGACCCAGCTCCAGGCGGATGTGGTGACGCTCGGCGCCGTGCATCCGGAAGACGTCGATAAATCCCTCTTCGTGTTCGGGGCCGTGCTCCCAGGGGTTTGCGGAAGGTTCGACGGAGCCGATCCGGGCGGTCTTGAAGAGCTTGTTCGAACGACTTTCGAGGTCGTAGCACCAGACCTGCACGTAGTTGGTCGTGAAGGCGAAGGGCTCTACCCTGCGGTCGCGGACCTCGCCGCCGTGCCCCGACTGGTAGCCGTGGAGCGTGACTTGGCGCTGCTCCTCGATCGCCTCGATCAGGCGGTGGATATTGGGGGCGTTCTTTCCGCGCACGACCGTATCGGCGAGCGAACGGTTGTCGTAGACCGAGTAGAGCTTGCGTTTGAGGTTCTGCTTCAGGAGGTTGGTGTCGTCGATATTCTCGATGGCGTTTTTGAGGATCACGGCCTCCTCCTCGGTGAAGTGGACAAGTTGCGAAATGTCGCGGAAATGGGGCGACTCCTTGTCGAGGCGGATGCAGTCGCCGGACTTCTTGATGACAAACCCCGCCTCGCGGAAGGTGTCGATGTACCGGTAGACGGTTCTTCGAGACATGTCAAGCCTCTCGGCCAGTTGGTCGACGTTGTAGGTGGTGTTGGCGGTGAGCAGCTTCATGAGCCGCAGCAGCCGTTCGAGCTTGGGTTGGTCCATGGTGGTCGGTGTATCCTCCGGTTGTATTTTGCAGACAAAGATACGAAAAAAAATCCGTGACAGGTTGTGTCACGGATTTTGTTTTGTCAGTCCGGGTGTTATTTTGCGCCATACCCGCTTTTCGCTTTTCGATCACCTTGGCGGGTCGCTCCTGGGCCGTCTCCTTCAGCCCCCTCCCTCTCTCCGGCGGGTCGCTTCTGTGCCGTCTCCTGCTGCCCCCCCCCTCTCTCTCCGGCGGGCACTACTGGGCGAGGACCTTTTTCTCGATCTCCTCGACCTGGCGGCGGAAGGCCTTGTCGGTCTCCAGGAGGTTCGAAACGGCCTTGCAGGAGTGGAGCACCGTGGCGTGGTTGCGGCCTCCGATGGCGGCTCCGATGGTTGTTAGGGGCGCCTTGGTGTGCTGCTTGGCCAGATACATGGCGATCTGCCGGGCCTGAGCGATTTCGCGGGTTCGCTCCGTGGAGTTGAAGCGTTCGAAGTCGAGCCCGAGGTACTCGCAAACCACCTGGATGATGTGGTCGATGGTGATCTCCTTCTGGTTGATCTTGACGTAGACCTTGAGGATCTCCTTGGCGAGCGACGTGGTGATCTTTCGTCCGAGGAACGAGGCGTTTGCCACGAGCGACGACAGGGCGCCTTCGATTTCGCGGACATTGGCCGAGATGTTGTCGGCGAGGTAGTTCACGACATCGTCGGAGACCTGCGCGCCGAGCTTCTGGGCCTTGGCGCGGATGATCTTGAGTTTGGTGTCGTAGTCGGGCGTATTGAGCTGTGCGGACAACCCCCACTTGAAACGGGTCAACAGCCGCTGTTCGATATCCTTCAACTCGACGGGCGGTTTGTCGGAGGTCAGGATGAGCTGTTTTCCGGCCAGCTGCAGGTGGTTGAAGATATTGAAGAAAGCGTTCTGGGTGCCGGTTTTTCCGGTGAGTTCCTGAATGTCGTCGATGATCAGGACGTCGATCATCTGGTAGAAGTGGATGAAATCGGGAATTTCACCATTCTTGTAGGCGGTCTGGAACTGAGCCTGGAACTTGTTCATCGAGACATAGAGGACCTGCAGTTCGGGGTGCCGTTCGCGGACCTCGTGGCCGATGGACTGTACGATATGCGTTTTTCCGAGCCCCGAGTCCCCATATATATATAAGGGGTTGAAGGGGTTGTTTCCGGGGTTCACGGCGACGGACATGCCGGCCGAGCGGGCCAGACGGTTGCATTCGCCCTCGATGAAGGTGGCGAAGGTGAGGTTCGGATTGAGCTGGGGGTCGATGCTGATCTTCTTGAGCCCCGGGAAAACGAACGGATTTTTTATATTTGCGGTATCGGTCTGCGTGATGAAGCGCTTGATGGCGGTGGTATCGGCATCGGCGGCCACGGGGACGGTAGTCGCGGAGGCTCTGGGCACGGCATAGTGAAGCCGGGTCTGCTGTCCGTATAGTTGCGAGATGATGGGTTTGAGGAAGGGGATGTAGTTCTTCTCGATCTGTCGGACGTAGCTCTCGTTGGGGACCCTCAGACGCAGCGTCGTGCCGTCGAATTCGAGCGGCACGATGGGCTGGAACCACTTTTGGAACTCCTCTTCGGAGGTCCGGGCCTTGATCTGGTCCAGACAGTGTTGCCACATATCGCTATATGTCTGCGTATTGTTTAACATGTTCGAGGGCTACTCTGTAATGACGTGACAAAGTTGTGAATAATTTTGCAAAAAGATTTTCGAAATTGGGTTGCAAATCTCCTTTTTTTATATATAGAAAAACAACGTTTTTGGGAGGTTGAATTTTAACTTGTTGATATTGAATAATCGAATTTTATTTGTTATATTTGCATATAAAATTTTTGGGACGCATGGAACCAATTTTATAAATAAAACCAATAAAAACTATGGCAAACGAACTGGAACAAATGGTTCTGAAAAAGGCCCAGACGTGGCTTGACGGACACTACGACGAAGAGACGAAGAAGCAGGTCAAGTATCTGATGGACAATGATATGAAGGAGCTTGTCGAGAGTTTCTACAAGGATTTGGAATTCGGGACGGGCGGTCTTCGCGGGATCATGGGCGTGGGCTCGAACCGCATGAACGTCTATACGGTAGGTGCCGCTACGCAGGGTCTTTCGAACTACCTGAAAAAGAACTTTGCGGGAGAGCAGGTGCGCGTTGCCGTTGCGCACGACAGCCGGAACAATTCGCGGATGTTCGCCGAGCGTGTGGCGGACATTTTCGCCTCGAACGGCTTTGAGGTTTACCTCTTCGACGCGCTGCGTCCGACGCCGGAGCTGAGCTTTGCGATCCGCGAACTGAAATGCCACTCGGGCGTGGTGGTTACGGCGTCGCACAACCCCAAGGAGTACAACGGCTACAAGGCCTACTGGACGGACGGTGCGCAGGTGACGGCCCCGCATGACAAGAACATCATCGCCGAGGTGGAGAAGATCACCGACGTGGATATGGTGCTTACGGGTCTGCATCCGGAGAAGATCACGATCCTGGACGAGAAGTTCGACGAGATCTACCTGAACCGGATCCACGAACTGTCGTTGTCGCCGGAGAGCGTTGCGAAGTACCACGACATGAAGATCGTCTACTCGCCGATGCACGGCGCGGGCGTGCGCCTGGTTCCGGCGTCGCTGAAGAAGTTCGGCTTCACGAACGTCATTATGGTCAAGGAGCAGTCGGTTGTCGACGGCAACTTCCCGACGGTAGAGTCCCCGAACCCGGAGGAGCGCAAGACGATGTCGATGGCGATCGACCTGGCTGCGAAGGAGGGTGCCGACCTGGTGCTGGCTACGGACCCCGACTCGGACCGTATCGGCGTGGCCCTGCGTAACAAGAAGGGCGAATACGTGCTGCTGAACGGCAACCAGACGCTGGTTCTGCTGATGAGCTACCAGCTGACGCGCTGGGCCGAGCGTGGGCTTCTGGACGGGAAGCAGTACGTGGTGAAGACGATCGTGACGTCGCAGATGGCCAATGCCGTAGCGGAGCATTTCGGTGTGAAGTGCTACGACTGCCTGACGGGCTTCAAGTACATTGCGAAGATCATCCGCGAGAACGAGGGCAAGACGAAGTATATCGGCGGCGGCGAGGAGTCGTTCGGCTATCTGGGCGGCGACTACGTGCGTGACAAGGATGCGGTTTCGGCGTGCTCGCTGGCTGCGGAGGCTGCGGCATGGGCCAAGGATACGATGGGTCTGACGCTCTACGAGTGGCTGCAGGAGCTCTACGTGAAGTACGGTTTCTTCCGCGAGGGGCTCGTGTCGGTAGTCCGCAAGGGCAAGGAGGGTGCCGAGTTGATCCAGCAGATGATGGTGGACTTCCGTTCGAACCCGCCGAAGACGATCCTGGGCTCGCCGGTCGTGCTGATCAACGATTTCCAGACGCTGGAGACGACCGACGTGAAGACGGGCACGAAGACGGCAATCGATCAGGATCGCAGCAACGTGCTTCAGTGGTTCACGGAGGACGGGACGAAGGTATCGGTGCGTCCTTCGGGCACGGAGCCGAAGATCAAGTTCTATTTCGGCGTGAAGGCTGCGCTTCCGTCGGTAGCGGACTATGACAAGGTGCTGGCCGAGCTGGATGCCAAGATCGAGGGTATCAAGAAGGATCTCAAATTGGAATAAACACACCCGGGTATCCCGGATATCAGAAGAGAGGGGCTTTCCGTCAGGGGAAGCCTCTCTTTTTTTCTGGCTTTCCGTGTTGTCCGCCGTTGGGTTTTGGCGCTTTTTTGTTCGCCCCGGCTAAGAGCCGGGTTTTAGGGCGATGGAGCGAGTGACGTGTTTCCGATCCGGTTCCGCATTCTCGTTCGAAGCGGATTCACATCGTCTTCCGGATTGTGAGCCCGGAGCGGGAGGCTGAAAAGGCTTGATCTTTCTGCACCCGCTCAACACAATCCGGAAGACGATGCCGCAGAGAACGATTTGCGGATGGTTTTGGTGGCACCTTTTGGCACCAAAAGGTGCCCCTTTAAGAAAGGGGTTTTAGGGGCGAAGGGATGTTGAAAGGATCGGAAGCAAATCTCCGCTCCCGACGGTCGGTCGTATGCGGATTCACGATTTGGAAACCGCTAAAGGTTCCGCAGCCTCAAAACCCCGGCTCTTAGGCGGGCGGTTTTTTGGGAGGGGGCGAACCAAAAAGCCCCTTTAGTCGTTGAGTTTGGGATTGTGGAGATGGCGCTCCTTGTCGCGGGCGGTTTTCTTGGCGAAATTGGCCTCGACGGCGGCGGTGAGGTCGACGCCGGTCTGGTTGGCCAGACAGACCAACACCCATAACACGTCGGCCATTTCATCGGCGAGGTTGGCCTTTTCGTCGGCCTTGAACGACTGGTCGCCGTAGGTGCGGGCCATGACGCGGGCCAACTCCCCCACCTCTTCCGTGAGACAGGCCATGTTGGTCAGCTCCGAGAAGTAACGCACGCCGTATTGCTTGATCCAGGCGTCTACCTTTTCCTGCAATTCCTTGATCTCCATCTTTCCTATTTTATTCTTATGAGATTCAGCCCGTCGCGCAGGGGCACGATGACATTCTCGACGCGGGGATCCTCGACGACCATGCGGTTGAACTCCAACAGGGCCTGCGTGTGACGGTCTCCGTGCGCCACGGGCTGCACGACCTTCCCCGACCAGAGAATATTGTCGGCAATGAGTACCGACCCGCTGTGTACCAACGGCTTGCCGTCGTTGTCGCCCATCAGCATCCGGTAGTAGTCGGGGTATTCGCGCTTGTCGCCGTCGATGAACACGAGGTCGTAGACCTCGCCGAGTCGGGGGGCGATGTCGAGTGCCGAGCCGATGTGAAACCGGATCTTGCGGCCATGTTCGGAGCGGTCGAACCACGATTGGGTGAACTCTTCCAGTTCGTCGTCGACCTCGATGGTGTCCAACCGGGCTTCGTCTTCGAGTCCTGCGGCCATCGAGAGGGCCGAATAGCCCGTGAAGGTCCCGATCTCCAATACCCGGCGGGGTCGGATCATCCGGACGATCATTTCGAGCATCCGGCCCTGAATGTGTCCCGACAACATGCGGGGCGCCACGGCGCGGAGGTTGGTTTCGCGGTCCAGCTCATGCAACAGCTCCTCTTCGGGCGCCGAATGTTCGTGCACGTATCGTTCGAGTGCGTCCATGCGGTCTATTTGTAAATGAGGCGCGACATCCCCGAAAAGACCTCCTCGGCGACTTCGGTGAGTTGCGTGGCGGTCAGTTCGCGGACTTTGGCGTAGACCTGCTCCATGGTGTCGATTTCGTCGTGGGTCAGCAGGCTCTTCCCGGCGCTGAGCATGTAGCTTTCGTTGCTTTCGCTCGAAATGGCCAGTTGGGCGATGAACTGCTTCTTGGCCATCGAGAGCTGGCGGCTGGTGAGGGGCTGGGTGCGCAGCCTCCGCAACTGCCCTTCGATCAATTCGATGCACTGCTCGGCATTGCCGTGCTCGGAGCTGAAGTAGATCGCCACGATGCCCGTATCGCCATAGGGGGTGTAGGAGGATTCGATGTTGTACGACAGTCCGTGTTTTTCGCGCACGACGACATTCAGCAGCGAATTGGCGCAGGGCCCCCCGAGGATATTGACCACGAGGGCCAAGGGCAGACGGCGCTCTTCGGCGATTCCGTAGGCCCGGCCGCCGATGATGCAGTGGGTCTGGTGGGTGTGCTTCACGACGCTCTTTTCGAACGCCGCGCAGGGCCCCGGCACTACCCTTTCGCTGCGGCATACGGTGGGGGTCTGTTCGCCGAAGTAACGCGCCGCGACGGCCTCGGCCACCCGGGGCGAGAAGTTGCCGATCGAGGAGAAGACCATGCGGTCGGTGGTGTGCATCCGCCGGGTGAAGGCGCGGATGGCGTCGCCGTTGTAGCGGGCCAGGGCGGCCTTGCGGCCGAGGATGTTGTGCCCCAACTGCGAGCCCTCGAACAGCAGGTCCTCGAAGGTGTCGTAGATCAGATCGGCGGGCGAATCCTTGTAGGTGTTTATCTCGTCGACGATGACCTCCTTTTCGCGTTCGAGCTCCCGATCGGGGAAGGTCGAATGGAAGGCGATGTCGGCAATCAGCTCGGCGGCCTTCGGGAAGTCGCCGCGGAGGGTCGTGGCGTGAATCGTCGTGTCCTCCTTGGTGGTGAATGCGTTGAGTTCGCCGCCGAGGTTTTCGAGGCGGCAGTTGACCTGCCAGGCGCGGCGGCGCTCGGTGCCCTTGAAGAAGGCGTGCTCGGTGAAGTGGGCCAGTCCGTACTCCGTGGGGAGTTCGTCGCGGCTTCCGGCGCCGATGACCAGTGCACAGTGGGCCACCGATCCGCGCACCTGACGGTGAATGCCGCGGATTCCGTTGGGAAGTTGATAGGTATGGAATTCGATCATGCGTTTCAGCTTTGGGATGAACCCTCCGGGCGGGTTCAGCGTTTGGTGTGGCGGCGGAGGAAGTCGCCGGTGTGGCTTTCGGGACAGTGCTCCAGATCGCGGGGTGTACCTTCGAAGACGACCCGTCCACCCTCCTCACCGGCTTCGGGTCCGAGGTCCACGACCCAGTCGGCGCACTTGATGATGTCCATGTTGTGTTCGACGACGACGATCGTGTGTCCGCGTTCGATCAGGGCGTTGAACGCGGCGAGGAGCTTCGAGATGTCGTGGAAGTGGAGCCCGGTGGTAGGTTCGTCGAAGATGAACATCACGCCGCCCTGCGCGGCATCTTTCGTGAGGAACGAGGCGAGCTTGACGCGCTGGCTCTCGCCGCCCGAAAGGGTCGACGACGACTGTCCGAGCTTGATGTACCCGAGTCCGACATCCTGCAGGGGCTGGAGGCGTTCGACGATGCGGCGGCAGGTGGCGTTGCGGAGATCCTCGCCGAAGAAGTCGATGGCCTCGTCGATGGTCATCTCCAGGACGTCGTAGATCGACCGGCCGCGGTACTTGACTTCGAGGATTTCGTCGCGGAAACGTTTTCCGCCGCAGGCTTCGCAGACCAGTTCGACATCGGCCATGAACTGCATCGAGACCTTGATGACGCCTTCGCCCTGACACTCTTCGCAGCGGCCTCCGGCGATATTGAACGAGAAGGCCGATGCTCCGAGACCGTTGTGCTGGGCATAGGGCTGGTCGGCGAAGAGTTTCCGGATTTCGTCGTAAGCCTTGATGTAGGTGACGGGGTTCGATCGGGAGGACTTTCCGATGGGGTTCTGGTCGACCATCTCGACCGACTTGAGCAACTGTACGTCGCCCTCCAGACCGTCGAAATCGCCGGGTTTCAGCCCCGTATCGTAGAGCATCCGCCGCAGGGCGGGATAGAGGATTCCCTTGGCGAGGGATGATTTTCCCGAGCCGCTGACCCCGGTGATGCAGGTCATCACGCCGAGGGCGATCCGCACGTCGATGTTGCGGAGGTTGTTTTCGCGGGCGCCGCGGATGGTGATCGAGCGGCTCCAGCCGCGGACG